>NZ_JAOQJM010000033.1:0-9437 GCF_025566865.1 Blautia acetigignens | reverse complement strand
TCAGAAATTTTAACTGGCTCTCATTTCCCGGAATAGTGGCTCTCAAAGTCCGGACAGGTGGCTCAGAGAGCCCCGGAATAATCAGTTCATCAAAAAGTTCCTTGAAAAGATCTGGCAGGATGCCGCGCCTGGCTTTGGAGACTGCCTGTCGTGAAACATCAGGAAACTGGATGTCAGGAATCTGCCGTTGAAGTGCGGACAATTCAATATCCATTGAGCGCTTTTTTAAATAGATAAGATAGGCAACTACCTGCTTTAATGTAAGCTTGCGGTGTCTTACAAATGCTTTTGAGCGTCGGAACTGCTCAAGAAACTGATCTGAATTAACGTGGGTTCGCAGTTGTGTCAAAATAAGGGTGATTAAATCAGAATAATTCATAGCATACCTCCTGAAAGTGTATATTCAAAAGGCTTCGCCGCAAATTTTGGCCACTTTGTCAAGTGTACATAGTGCTGATATTTGTTGCATAAAATTGTATATTTTTACTATTTAGTTTTCAAGGAACAGATGAGCCAATATAACTGGCTTAAGTTGACACTATATTGCTAGCATTGACCTTAGATATGATAGAAAATTTATTGTGGGAAAATCAGAGATGGATGAAAGTTCCAAGAGAGATGCTTTCTTCTATTATCTTCTGACAGCGAATATTGTCCTGCTTCTAATTATAGGAGTACTTGTATTTGGAGCAGTGCGAAAGGTATATTTCTAAGGACAACTCATCATATTGCCATTCAACTTCCATGCTATCTATGAAGGGGCTAGATCCCAGTAAAAATGAGAGAAAGGAGGTGTAGGACGTTGGACTTTTTTGGAGATTATTTTGAAATACTAACTGGCGTGGGCACAATAATAGGAGCTGTTGGTGGTTGGGTGGTTAGTAAAGTGATACCGTACTGTACGAAAAGATCAATTAGGAAATGTTTGTCATTAGAAAAAAAAGAATGTACTATTATATTAGTCGCTGCCTGTATATCTACAATAGGACACATTGCAGTATCTTCTAATTGATTATGCAATTTTTTTAAATATACAGGTAATATAATTGATTTGATTCATGCGACGGGATTATCTTCTCATCAAAAATCAGTAATATATGAAGATACCTATACTGAGTCTATAGCTAGATATAATGTATTTTGTATTGGAGGCTTATTAGCGAATAGTTATACGTATGACTTATTTCAACAGTTTTTTCCATCATTTAAAATATATGCAACTCGCGAAAAGTTTGAATTTAATCCAAATAAGATTCCGCTAAAAAATTTTATATTATCAGAGGATAAAGTGGGGTTCTGTTGGGGAGAAGCAAGCAGTCAGTCATTTGTTGTAAAAAAGATGAACGTTATGCAATAATAGTGAAATTGTCAAAAGAAGATTTCAAAAGTAAAGATCATGGGACAGTCCATATATTATTTGGAAATGGTGTTGAAGGAACATTGGCGATTTCCAGATATTTATTATTTAATTACAGAGACTTAAATAAATTGGTAGCTTCAAAGAAGCATTATTTTATTGCGTTTAAAGTAAAAAGAAAAACGGGTATAATAGATACAAACAGCTTTATAGATTTAACAGATCGGATGTTTTCGAAGAGTGTTTCACATTGGGGTCAGACCCCGGTAAAAAATGATAAACTTTGTAAGCAGAAAATAAAAATACTCTGAAATTTTTATTAAATTGAAAACGTAAGATAAATAATGATTGCAAAAACAGTATAAGCAATCCTTCTGCTTCGATTTCAATCGTATGTGAATTGTCAAGGTGCATAGGACTGTTCCCATTATCTGGGATCAGTCCTGCCGGAGAAGACTCCGGTTCTATAGCAATCCGGACTACATCCTGTTTATGGGATGTAAGATCAAGAGTGCTGGCTTTCCAACTGGATCCGGTATCTGACAGGCTTTTTTGCGGAGACGGGTAACTGCATTGTAAAAACAGCTGGGAGATATCCCATGCTCATTACACCATGCAGCATCTGTCAGGCCGCTTTGTCTGCATTCAGTTACCAGTTCCATCCATTCGTCCAGGGAACGCCTTGGAGCACGTTTCTTACTCATAATGAAACCTCCAAATGTAGTAAATTTCTATCTCCTATCAAGCGGAGTGTAGTAAAAATCTATTTACTATCATTATGAGTTTAAAAACGTAGACAGTAAAGCTACCCAAGACTTAAGCGCTTACTTTAATGGAAGATTGTACCGTTGTATTGTGACAGATATAAATGGAGATGTTTTAACAAGTGAAAGCTGTTTGATCAGTTATCCGGTTAGCTTTGCAATAACAGCTCAGCCCGAGAGTAAAATAGAGGCAGAGGATGGAGATACAATCACATTAAAAGTTGAAGCCAGCGGAAGCGGACTGACATACCAGTGGCAGTACTCTGTAGATGGAGGAAAGAACTGGAACAATATGAGTTCTGCAATGGGAAAGAAAAACAGCTTCAGTACAATTATGAATAGTATTTTTAATGGAAGACTGTATTGCTGTATCGTGACAGATGCAAGTGGTGAGACTTTAATCAGTGAAACATGCAAAATTGGCTATTCTGTTAATGCTGAAAATGCTTTGGCTTCGTGAATCAAAGCAAAATGGGGGCTGGCTCCAGTAAGGCTAAAAGACGAAGGGGACAGGGATAGTGGTACTTTTATTGGGTATGTGGCTTAATTACTGTCACTGTGATTTAATATAAGGTAAGATGTTTTGAAGAATACGACGCAATGTTTTATATTTATTTTTCTTGTGCTTTTTACTTTCATTTCAATTATAGCTATTTGGCCTGATAGTGGTAAGAATCACGATGCCGGCCTTACTTCAGCAGAATTGAAGCTTGAGGAAAAAACAGAAAAAGATTCAACAACAGATAGCAGTATAACAACATATACATTTGTAAATGCAGAAGAAAAAACGACCTTTGCGATTGACAGAGGATATGCCGTAAGAAAGGCAGTCAGGAATAGCGAAGGGAAGACAATAGAAGAACGATATTTTGATGCCGATGGGAATCCAGTAAAATTGTATGATAGTTATTATGGAGTAAAGTATGAATATCGTGATCACGAAGTAATTATTAAGTATCTGGATTCACAGGGAAATGAGATGCCGTTGACTACATATTCCATCATAGTAAGAACTTTAGACGATGATGGACGAGCTATAGATGATTATTATTATGATTTGGATATGCAGCCCACTCAGTACGCTGGATACTATGGAATGCACTGGGATTATGATAACAACGGCTGGAATAACAGGGGCACTTATCTTGACAAGAATGGTCAACCAGTACTCTGTTCATCTGGGTATGCAATAAAAGAGTACAAGCGTGATGCAGCTGGAACTATAACAGGAGAGTTTTACTTTGACGAACAAGGAAATCCAACAAAATCTTCATTTGGCGAATACGGACAGTTGTATGAACGGGATGAAAATGGCAGAATCAGTCAGATCATGTATGCTGATGCAGACGGGAATGCTGTAACGAACAGTGCAGGATACGCTATCCGGAAATACACCTACTATCGTGACGGTACGGTTGATATCGATATGTATTTTGATAATGCTGGAAATCCTGTGGCTCTTTCAAAGGGGCAGTACGGAATCAGGCATAATGGGAAGACCACACTACTGATGGATAAAAACGGTAACGTTATGCTGTGTGTGGATAATATACTGAACGGATTTCCATTTATGGTGGTAGTATTCGGATGTGTGCTCTGCTTTGTAATGTTGGTGCTGCCGAAAGGATGGAGTATTCTTTTGACATGTGCTTATGTAGAATTTATTCTTTATGAAACACTGATGTTCCGGGAGACAGGGAATGCGAGAACGAATTTTGTATTGTTTTCTTATGCTGGAAATTTCTTGAAGGAGCAGTCCATCAGGGTAGGCGTGATCAATAACATTTGGCTTTTTGTTCCATTGGGGACAGGACTGTACAGGATATTCCAGAAGAAGTGGGTGTTGCTGATTCCTTTTGTAATTTCTGTGGCGATTGAATTGACCCAGTATATTACAGGACTTGGTATCGCGGAGTTCGATGATGTGTTTGGTAATACAATGGGAGGATGGATTGGTGTATTGGTAGCTTGGACGTGGGTGAAGAGCCACCGGGAAGAGCCACCGGGAAGAGCCACCCGGGACAGGGACAGTGGTATTTTTATTGGACACGTAGGTAGCAGGGTCAGCACCGGTAAAAAAGCATATGAAGAGAATTAAATGGGATGTTGTGTTGACAATAATGATAAGTATGATGAGTGTTTTTGTTGCGTGGAAAGCATATGCGGTATGCGAATTGCAAGCGCAGATTAGCAAAAATAGTTTGCTTCCTAATGTTCAAATTCAAGAGTATAATGAAATAAATGAGACATCATACATAATTGAAAATTCTGTAATTGAAATTATGAATTTAGAGGGACGATTAAACAATTATCGTTCGAAGATTGTAACTTATTTGAAATGCACTTATATAGATGAGGAAAATAATTGCTTTGAAGCGGATGTTCCTGCAGCATATTACTATTTTGTAGGTAATACAAGTGGGAATAATATAGGTATTATAGAAACAAGAAGAAGTATGAATAATGCATCTAAAATGCAAAGCTTAAGGAAAGAACTCTTGGAGTATAATGAAGCACATGAAAAAGAGACAATTGTAATGCAACAAGAATCTTGCCTTAATATTACCTACATGGACTTATTAGGTGATGAGCAAAATCTGTATTATCTTACAGATATAAGTGGTGTGGAAATGATTGATGAGCAGCAAGCAATCAATATTTTTGGATTGCAGGATAGATTTACTGACTTGGGTTATTGCTTAGATTTTAATAATCACAAAGAGATAACGGTAGAAAGTTTGATAGAAAATACAAAGCTCATCTCAAATTTACCTAACAGTGCGGAAACTGATTCACAAAATAAAACATATATAGGATTAGAAAATACCGAAGTTTTAGTCTATATTTTTTCAATTAGTTTCCAGGTGGCTGGTGCAATGATCTTGTTATTATTTACCTTATCTACAAAGCGTTTAGAAATCATAAAGAGATTTTCGGGAACTGGAATGATTCTTAGAAATGGGGATACTGGAGAGTTAAATTATAATGAGAATGAATTTGTAAATACTTTTCGAGAAGGATATTTAAATAAGGCTGCGATTACATTTATTGCGATAGGATATTTTGCAGGAGTTTTTGGAGAAATAGGGCAAAATAATAGAGTTTTAGTTGCATTTTGTGTAATAACATTTACCACTATAATTTTAATGTTAACTTGTTATTCTGTTGAAAGTTTTTTAAAAAAATCGCCAGTTGTTAACGCACGAATTACTAACAAGGAATTAGAACAAGTAGGGATCGAACCAGATATGGAATCTATATCTGGAGAAGAGATATCAAAAATGTTTCAACAGGAGTTTAAAGAATAACTAATAACAATATATATTTGGTGTCGAGAGCATTAGGGGAGATCCTATGACAGAGGACCTGTTTTTTATGCACAGACTCGTCTGACCAAGGATGGAAAGGAATTTAATGTGCTGAAGGAAGATATGACGTTGGTGGGACCAAGACCGGAGCGTCCATCTATTGCGGCTGAGTATGAGGAAGAAATGCCGGAGTTCCGGCTTCGCCTGCAGGCGAAAGCAGGGCTTACAGGATATGCACAGGTTTATGGGAAATACAATACCACTCCCTATGATAAGCTTCTTATGGACCTGATGTACATAAGCCATCCAAGCCTGCTGGAGGATTTGCTGATTATGTTTGCCACTGTGAAGATCCTGTTTATGCCGGAAAGTACAGAAGGAGTGGAAGAAGGGCAGATCACTGCCAAAAAGTGATGGTGGGGACAGGGATAGTGGGGCAAGGAAATGCTTGAGACCACAGCAAACTATATTGTTGATTTCAAGGAAGAGTTCAAGAAAGTAAAACTTTTATAAAGAGGTGTTAGAATGGATAAAAAAACGACGTTGGAAATGATAGCAGCAATTTCAAATGCAAACGGTACATCCGGTTTCGAGGATGAAGTGGTAGCAGCGATCCGTCCTTATGCAGAAGGACTTGGAGAAATTACAGAAGATCACATGCGCAACCTGTATATCCGCCGTAAAGAAAATAATGGCAAGCGTCCGGTTGTTCAGCTCGACGCACATAGTGACGAGGTTGGTTTTATGGTGCAGGCAATCTGCCCGAATGGAACACTTCGCATTATTCAGCTTGGAGGTTGGGTTAACCACAATATTCCAGCACATAAAGTCTGGGTTCGCAACCGATTCGGAGAATATATTCCGGGGCTTACTGCCAGCAAGCCTCCGCATTTCATGACAGAACAGGAGCGTAAGGCTCCTTTGGATATGAAAGATATCACGGTAGATGTTGGCGCTGTTTCGAAAGAAGAGGCAATTGAAAAGTTCGGTGTTCGTATCGGTGAACCAGTAGTGCCGGATGTGACATTTACATATTCTGAAACCACAGATCTGATGGTGGGCAAGAGCTTTGATTGTCGTTTGGGATGTGCAGCGATTCTTAAGACTATGCATAACCTGGCTGGTCAGGATCTGAATGTGGATATTGTTGGTGCTTGTGCAGCACAGGAAGAAGTTGGTGTACGCGGTGCCACTGTGACGGCACAGGTAATTAAGCCGGATATCGCAATTGTTTTTGAGGGATGCCCGGCAGATGATACCTGCGTTGAAGAGTATATGGTTCAGACAGCTATCAAGCGTGGACCGATGCTGCGTCACATGGATGCCCGTATGATTACCAATCCCCATTATCAAAGATATGCGCTGGATTTGGCAGAAAAACTTGGTATCCCGGTTCAGGATGCAGTTCGCAGTGCCGGTTCAACCAATGGTGCAGCTATACATCTGACTGAAAAAGCGGTTCCGGTTATCGTTATCGGAGTTCCGGTTCGCTATGCACATACACATTACGGAATTTCAGCTTATGCCGATTTTGATAACGCTGTTAAGCTGGCATGTGAAATTCTCAAAAGACTTGACGAAGAGCAGATTATGAGTTTCTAAAAACAGATAATATGTTCTGCATATAATAAGTAAAATCCATTTTTTTATCTTCGTTGAAATGGTTCTGCTACCTTAACTTTGCGAAAGAACATGATATGTGTATGACTGAAGCACAGATTCAAGGTGACAATAAAATGTAAATTTCCAGCCTAAGATGCGTTTAGGGCTATTTCAGGCTGGAAATTAAGGAAATTGGCAGAGTATCCGATGTGTTTCTGAAATAATTATTGCGGACAGGTTGATAAAATAGCTAATTTGAAGTATAATAAAATTAGCTAAAATAAGGAGGCGATGATATGATTACTGCAACCGCAACTGCAACCGAAATGCAGAACAATTTCGGAAGGTATCTGAATCTTGTGATGTCCGGACAGGAAATCATCGTGACAAAGAATGGACGGGAGGTCGGTCGGTTTATTCCGAAAGATGCCACTGTGTCTTATCTGACAGATTCCCTTACTGGAATTTTGAAGGAAGACTATGACTTGGATGAGGTCAAGGCAGAAAGCATGAGGGCAAAGTATGGTTCTGTTGATTGATACCAATATTGTGTTGGATGTTCTTCTGAATCGGCCAGGATTTGTCAAGGATTCTTCGATGATTTGGAAGCTCTGCGAGACAGAACACGCAAAGGGCTACATTTCAACATTGACTTATGCCAATATGATGTATGTCATGAGAAAGCAGCTGACACCGGAGCAGATTGAGGAAGTGTTCCGCAAGCTGAATCTGATTTTTGAATTTGCAGATTTCAGTCCTGCAGTTCTGGAAAGAGCTGTGAATATGAAGTGGAAGGATTTCGAGGATGCTGTTCAAAGTGCAACGGCAGAATCTATCCACGCTGACTATATCATCACAAGAAATCTGAAAGATTTCACCCAGAGTAGAGTGATGGCGTTTACGCCGACTGAACTTCTGGCAAGAATCTAAAATTTGGATACCGCTGAAGCCGAGGTGTAGAGATACATCCCGGCTTTATCTGCCGAACACCAGCGAACCGAAGCCCAACAAGAAGTTACCAGGGGACAGGGACAGTGGCATTTTTCCAAAAAAATATTTCAGAAGGCAACTAAAAATAGTTGCCTCCTGAAACATAGCAGTATTGGAATCAGACCTCGGTAAGGAACTCCCAGGTTACAGGACAGACCACAACAGGTTTTACTATTTTGGAAATATCTTATTCCATCTGTATCGGATCATATTCTATATCCACAAGACAAGCCATAACTCCACTGATCATGGTAGTATAGAAATCCGATTCCTGCAAAACGTCCAGTGCCAGATATAACACGCTGTCTCCTGCATCCTCATCATACCGGTCATTGATTGCCTGCGCCAATGTATTTCCATTATAGCCTTTCTTTTCCTGCCCCATTCCTTCCAGAACATTCAGGATTGAGGAAGCCAGGGCAATTCTGCTGTCATCCGTCCTTTCTCCGTACCATCCATCCTTATACATTAATGTAAGTTCCGAAATACCGCCGGCTTCCAGAAGAAGGAACTCTTCATCCAGATTTTTCAGGGCCTGGCTGCGAAAAACCTTTTGCACGGCATCCCGGTAGCGTTGGGAATCCACACCTATGCCATCCGCAACTATACTAAATACATCTGAGGAGATTCCGATTTCATAAGCGTAATCAATCAGATCTTTTATCTCATCCGACTGCATTTCTTCATCTGCTGCTCCTTCAGAAACCATAAATTCCAGCAGCATTTCTGAAATAATATCCTTTAAGTTTTCGTATTCCTCTTCGTCATTCCAGATGCTTTTTCCAAAAAACAAAAGTTCCAAAGTAGCCTCTTCATTAAGCTTTGCAATCAGGCTTTCTTCCTCCGTCAACGGTTCGGAGGCAGCGACAGGCACTGTTGTCTGTAACAGAAATACCCCTGTCAGAATGAAGGGTAACATTTTAGTTCTTTTCATCCCAGCTTCCCTCCTCAACTTTTAATATTCACATAAGTTTCCTTCCTCATCAATGTAAAACACATTATCCGGTCCAATGTAAAAGTCTTCCACACCATCAAAATACATTACATTTCCTTCTCCATCATACCAGTAATAGGGATTTCCCGAGTAATCACCATCTCCCGGGTCACTGTTTTCCACATAATCATCACCCGCTGTTTGTGCTTCATAAGCAATTGAGTCAGATTCTCTTAAAAAGGCGGCTTCTGGATAGATATTTCCATATCCTTCCTGAACTGGATAAATAAAAAGATCTCCCTCTTCATCAAGACTTACATCTGCTACATAACTTCCATCTGAAGAAAAAAGCTGCAATGCCGTAGTTCCGGAAGTTTTAAACGTTCCATTATTGCAAATTCTGCCCGAACGGTACGCCTATTCTGAAATTAGCGGTACATCCATTCTGATTTAGCGGTATGCGTTTTCTGCTCAAAGCGGTA
>NZ_JAOQJM010000032.1:0-10534 GCF_025566865.1 Blautia acetigignens | reverse complement strand
GTAGATCCGGACAGAGTGCAATTGAACATTTGTTATAAGAATGAGAATCTGAAAGAAGTTTATAAGGAACTGTTTGACGATGCTACGGAGAGATACAATGTCGGGAAAAGAAAGGACCGGCAGATTGCAAATTATTATGAAAAAATCCGACAGAGCAAACAGGAAAAGTTGTTCCATGAAGTGATATTCCAGATTGGAAATCGAGAGGATATGGCAGTGGGAACAACAGAAGGAAATCTGGCTGTAAAGGTATTGGACGAATATATGAAAGATTTCCAGAAGCGGAATCCGACACTTCGGGTATTTAGTTGCTATCTGCATCAGGACGAAGCTACTCCACATCTGCATATCGATTTTGTCCCTTATGTGACCAACTGGAAGGGAAAAGGAATGGATACTAGAGTTTCACTGAAGCAGGCATTAAAAAGTCTTGGATTTCAAGGCGGAAATAAGCATGATACAGAACTGAATCAGTGGATAAATCATGAAAAAGAAGTGCTGGCAGAAATCGCAATGCAACGTGGAATTGAATGGGAACAGAAAGGTACACATGAAGAGCATCTGGACGTTTATAATTTCAAGAAAAAGGAACGTAAAAAGGAAGTGCAGGAACTGGAGCAGGAAAAAGAAAATCTGACAGCAGAGAACGAAGGATTGATTTCTCAGATTGCGGACGCAAGGGCAGATATTAAACTACTGGAAGAAGAAAAAATTCAGTTCCAGAAAGATAAAGAAATAGCAGAAAAACGTGCCGAGAACGCAGAAACGGAATTGAAAAAACTGGAGGACAGAAGAGAATTCCTGCAACCGGTGATGGATAATGTCAGTAAGGAAATAAAAGAATATGGAATGATCAAAACATTTTTGCCGGAAGCTACAGCATTGGAACGTGCGGTAACTTATCGGGATAAGAAAATAAAACCCTTGTTCATTGAAATGAAGAATAAAATTGGTGCGATGGCTGCACAGGTTAAAGAACTTACCAGAGAAAGAGATAAGTGGAAAAGTAAGTTTCAGAAGAAAAAGCAGGAGCACGAGAACACTAAAAAGGAACTGGCAGAAGTTCAGAAGGATTATCAGAAATTATCCGGTGAGAAAGAAATTCTGCAGGGAATTGCAGACAGATATAACCGACTTTTACGCATGTTGGGGAAAGATATGGTAGAACGACTGGTGCAGGACGATATCCGGATGCAGGCGGAACTTGAAGCGAAAAAGCAGAAAGAACAAATGCCGAAAAAAATAAGTGATCGCATACCATGGGCGAAAGAACAAAGTGAAGAATACAATGCACAGATAAAAAAGAACAAAGCAAAATACAGAGGAATGGAGTTGTAAGAATATGAAGAAACAGATTTATGATGAAAAGAACGGACTGAGCTACACACTGCATGGAGATTATTATCTGCCGGATCTGGAAATCAATGAGGAAGAACCTACATATGGGAAATATGGAATAATGCGAAAAAAGTTTCTGAAGGAACACAGGAGTGCAAGGTATCAGTATCTGGTACTTACCGGGAAATTGACGGAGCATTTGAATCAGGTCGATAAAGAAGCGAGAGAAAAAGTTGAAATGCTGGTGGAACAGATGGCTGAGCAGTGGGGCGTGACAGAAAAACTGAAGATGCAGGATCAGATGGAATGGGTTAGGAAAATGAATAATATTCGTAGCAGAGTAGTAGAGATTATAGATGTAGAATTGATTTGTGTTTAGGAGGACAAAGCGGCAGATATAATGTTAAAAGTAGTTGCGTGCGCACGCATATTGTATTATAATACTGGTGGTTAGGAGGAATATATCTATGAAACTATTAAAATGGCTTTCAGTAACAGACCGATTTTACAAAATCTATTTGGATAAACAGCTTGCCCCCTTTGGAATCAACAACAGCCAATATATGTTTTTGATTAAAATCTGTCGTTCGCCTGGCATTTTACAGGATTCTTTAATTGATATGTTTTATGTTCATCCGAGCAATATTGTACGGACAGTTGCGGCATTAGAAAAGCAGGGAATGATTATGCGTTCCCCAAATGATAAGGATAAGCGGACGTGTAAGCTGTATCCTACGGAACGTGCGCTGTCTGTAATTGATGAGATACAGACGGTATGTGAAAAGACAGAAGCTCTTTTATTGCAAGGCTTCAGGGAATCTGATAAAAACCTCTTTATTGATTTGCTGATTCAGGCAGGTGAAAATATTACAGCGGAACTCCGTATAGAAAGAAAGGGGGATGAATTTAATGACTGAGAATCCCCTAGGATATGAAAAAATTTCAAAACTGTTGAAAGATTTTGCCATTCCCAGTATTATGGCGTCTCTTGTCGGCTCAATCTACAATATTGTGGATCAGATTTTTATTGGTCAAGGGGTCGGTTATCTGGGAAATGCAGCAACCAATGTTGCCTACCCGTTCTCTACCATCTGCCTTGCTATTGCACTGCTGGTTGGAATTGGCAGTGCTTCCCGTGTTTCCCTCTGTCTTGGACGCAAAGAGCCGAAAGCTGCCGCCAAAGCAGCGGGAAATGGTATTGTTCTGATGGGGATTTTCGGAATTATTTATTTATTGGTTGGTGAAGCTTTTCTGTCTTTGCTCCTAAAGGCATTTGGGGCAACGACAGATGTATTTCCATATGCAAAGCAGTATGCCAGCATAACATTGATTGGAATGCCGTTTCTTATTGTAACGAATGGTATGAGCAATTTGATTCGAGCAGATGGAAAACCAAAGTATTCAATGGTTTGCATGGTTATGGGAGCTATTATCAATACCATTCTTGACCCTATTTTTATTTTTGCTTGCGATTGGGGGATTGCCGGCGCAGCTTGGGCAACAGTTATTGGGCAAATTTTTTCCTTCATACTCGCACTCCGTTATCTATGGCGTTTCCAAACAATCCATTTTGAAAAAGAGTCGTTTTTATTGGACATCAAAGAAAGTATGAAAATTTGCAGCATGGGAATCAGCAGCAGCTCAAACCAGATTGCAGTTACCGTGATTCAAATCATTCAGTACAATTCGTTGACTTATTACGGCGCATTAACAAAATATGGAACAGATATTCCCTTAGCTGCTTGCGGAATCGTTATGAAAACAAATGCCATAATCCTTGCGATTGTTGTAGGAATCTCGCAGGGAACACAGCCGATTATCGGCTTCAACTATGGGGCAAGGCAATACCATCGTGTACGGGAGGCTTACCTGCTTGCGGTAAAATGGAACCTTGTTGTTTCCACAATTGCTTTCATCGCATTTCAATTTTTCCCGCAATCTATCATTTCGCTATTCGGAGATGGGAACGAGCTGTATTTTGAATTTGCTGTTTTGTTCATGCGTACCTATCTTTTCATGGTGTTGGTAAATGGTGTGCAGTTGCTTTCTTCCAGTTTTTTTACCGCAATAGGAAAATCGTTAAAAGGTGCTCTGTTGGCATTAACAAGGCAGACCTTTGTGTTGATTCCGCTTACCCTGCTGCTCCCGCTTCGTTTCGGAATTATGGGAGTATTGCTTGCGGGACCTGTTGCTGATTTTTCAGCGTTTATGCTATCTGTTGTACTGGTGGGTATAGAATTAAAAAAACAAAAAAATGACATGTAAACAACAGCTCTATGTGAAAACATTCTTTTTCCGCCGTTAAGTAATCAAGAAGCAAAAACTTAAAAACCGTTGCGATAAATTTTATAAATTTAGTAGGATAATATTTAGAAGTAAGGATTGAGAAAAATATGGAAACTATAAAATGGGTTCTATGTCCTATCTGTGGAAATAAAACCCGAACGATAATGCAAGAAGATACCGAATTAAAGAACTTTCCACTCTACTGTCCGAAGTGTAAACAGCAAACACTTAACTGATCTTGCAAAACGGAGAAAAACAGTAATTATAGCAACACATAATGCTAATATTGCAGTTGGCACACTTCCGTATATTAGTATACTAAGAACTCATGAGAATGGAGTATATAAAACGTATATTGGTAATCCTTTTTATGATGAACTTAGAAATATAAATGATGAAACAGACACTAAAAACTGGACTCAAGAAAGTATGCATACTCTTGAGGGCGGTAAAAATGCATTTTATGATAGGAAGGATATTTATGAATCAGGAAAGTAAAGTGATTAATGTACATTTGGAGAAAAGAGAAAATAAAGATTATTTAGTATTTGGCTTTGAAGAAGTTGCAGAAGTATGTCTTAATGATGATGAGAGTCAAAATAATTTGAAAAGTATATTTGTAAAGTTACTTACGGAGATTACAAAGTATCCAATTGAATTACAGTTTTTGGAAAAACCAGAATATAAAACAGGATTATATATAGATGTGTGTAAAGAATATATAAAAGATTTAAATAAAGAGATTACGAATGTAAGAAAAAATATGCCAGAAAAACTAAAAATACAGTGATAACACCATGATAACAAAAATTCCGGAAAACCACACGGACACAACGGAAAATCCGGATTTTTCCACACAAATCACATAAAAAATCACTATTCGTATACCGCAATACACCGGTCTGATATCGTGAAGGTGGACGTACTGTAGGATCAGGACGTGTTGCTACAGTTATCGAATAATTTTAGCATAACATCTTAATTATATATATTGAGTACCGCAAGGTACATTGTGTCCAAGCGTAAGATGCCCCGGAACCGTAAGGTTTCCGGGGTTTTTCTGTTGGGTAAAAAGTTTAAAATAAGGCTGTAAAGAATAGCGAATAAATTAAAAACAGGCAGGTATGGGAAGAAAATGAGAATCTTCGCATATCTGCCTGTGATACTGTTATGATACTATTTCTGTTCGTTATTGGAAAATTTCTGTGTTAAAAGTTCATCACGTTTATGGATTCGTGTTTCAAAATCCAGTTCTTCAATAGGTGTTTGATAGAAAATGAAATAGTTCTTGACGGTATGATATAAAAATCTTATAATTTAGAAAGTGACATAAAAGATTCATGTTATAAAATTACATATTTTATGGCAAAGCAAATATCGTATAATAAAGAATGTTGTTCTATAAAAGGGTGTTTATTGAAATGTTTTGAATATATTATATTAGTTGGTGAAGATAGTGAAATTAACATATTGGATAAAAATGATTTTTTTGGTTCTTTCTTGGTTAATTCTATTTAATGGATTAGAAGAAAGTAGCATTGATGAAGCAACATTTTTCACTTCTCTACTTATATATACAGGTGCAATTGTATTTGATTTAATTTTTTTATGTATAGAAACATATGCAGAAAATAATATTACTACTGAAGGTGTATATAGAGGGAGTTTAGTGTTGGCAGTGGTGAATTCCATTTTAGTTATTTTTGAATTTATTGGCGCAATGCGAGGAATTGAAATTATAGCAGATGAAAAGAATAAATTGGTAATGAAAATTACAGATGGTGGGATTACAAGAGTATTTTCTGTTCTGAATAGTTTTAAATTTAAAGTATCCTTTTTTATGTTATTGATTGTTGGATTGGGTGTTTTATCAATTATTCCTGGTTTACTTTTAACTCGTATTAAGAGAAAGTATCAAGAAAATAACCAAAGTTGATTGTATTATAATTTTTATAGAAAGTGAGAAAATTGTTATGTTTATTATGGTTGGAGGAATTGTATTTGGAATATGCTTTCTTATTTATATGGCATGGATATATATGAAATCCTGTGTATTTATGACAAGAGGGTTTATTAATGATGAGAAAGAAATAAATAATGTTCCAATGAAGCAATTTTTCCATTTTAATTTTCGGGAGAAATAAATGACAAATGAAAAATTTGAAGATATTTGGGACAATATTATATTAAAGCTATTTGATGAAATAACGCCTCAAAAAGATGTATTTATTGCATCAAGATCAAAATATAAAATTTATAAAGAATATCAAAAGCAGAAGACATTTCTTAAATTGAACTACATGGAAAATCCGAATACACATTTAGATAGGCATAAAATCGCTGCGTGTATGTTATATGCTATTGTAAAAGTACAACCAATCAGGATAAAAAAAGTATCTATATGGAGAAACTTTTGGGGCAATAAAAGATATAGCTATTCCTTTTTGATGTTGAATGAATATTTAGGCTTGTATACAGCTTTTTCCATAGTGGAAAGTTTTAGAGAATATGAACAGTCGATAGATAAATGCGCAACATTTCAGCGTAGCGGAATAAAATTGCCGATGACATGTAATGGGGAGGATTATATATATAATACATGTTTAGATTTGTATTTGTCCAAAAAGAAAAATAAAATAAATATTTTAACTTTTGCCAATGTACTTTTCTTATTAGAAATTGGCGAATTTCCAGAAAAAGGAAATGATAGTTTAATAGAGAGTGAAATAATGAAATAGTGAATTAAAAACAGGCAGGTGTGTGAAGAAACTGAAAATCTTCGCATATCTGCCTGTGATACTGTTATGATACTATTTCTGTTCGTTATTGGAAAATTTCTGTGCTAAAAGTTCATCTCGTTTACGGATTCGTGTCTCAAAATCCAGTTCTTCAATTTCTTTATGGGTGACAGGTTTGGAAGTGTAGTATTCCAACGTCTGCTTTTTCCACATATCAAACATATCTTTGCCTGTGAAATAAGATTCCAGGCTTTCTCTGTTCTCCTGCAGATCAGCAAGAAAATTACACATATCTGCGTTTAAAGAATGTTCCGGATCATTTCCATAAAAGCGAAGTCCGGCATACCATTTCTGTGTTTCTGTTTCTATATCACCGGGAAGTTTATTATTTATATCCAGTTCATACCGGAGTTCGTTGGATTCATTCATCTGCAGTAAAACCCAAAGAATATCGCTGAGAGTAGAAATCTGTACTTTATTTTCAGATAATCCAAATAACCAGTCCAGTGAGACATGAAATTTCTGAGCAATAGTCAATAACACATCATTGGAGGGAGTAACCACACCATTTTCATAACTGGATAAAGTTGACTGACGTATACCAATAGCTGCGGAAAAGTTTTTCTGATTCATCTTCAGATCAGTTCGCAGCTCTTTTATTTTTTCTGAAATAGATGATTCCTGCATATTAGCTACCTCCTTAAAAGCTAAGAACAGTATATCACAAATGATAAAAATCAACAATATAGAAAAATATCATTCATATAGATAAAAATTATTGACAATGATTATTTAAAATGATATAGTATCAGTGAAAATGATAATTATAGACAGGAGGAAATGATATGCAGAGACAGAACTATATGATTACAGCGGAAGAAGTTGCAGAGAGCATGGGGATTTCACTTGGATATGCTTACAAGCTACTTCGCAAACTGAACAAAGAGCTTGCAGATCAGGGATATGTGACCGTTGCGGGCAAGATACCGAGAGCATTCTGGGAAAAGAAATTTTATGGATATTCCCAGATTGCAATGTAAAGGGGGTGAGAAAGTATGGCAGCATACAAAGATGAAGAAAGAGGAACCTGGTATGTTTCATTTTATTATGAGGACTGGACAGGAGCCAAAAAGCGAAAAGTAAAAAGAGGATTCCGCACTAAGAAAGAAGCATTAAATTTTGAAGAGGAGTATAAAAGAACAGCGAAAGCAGACATGGATATGACAATGGGAGAGTTTGTAGAAGTCTACTTCCGAGACAAGTCTCAGTCATTGAAGGACAGGAGTATCAAGAATAAAAGAGATACGATGAAGGCTCAACTGTTACCGTATTTTAAGGACAGACCAATGAACAGTATTACACCAGCAGAGATTATCCAGTGGCAGAATACGATTATTGAAAAAGGATATTCAGATGATTATCTGAAAACAATACAGAATCAGATGACGGCATTATTCAATCATGCGAAGAATATCTACAATCTGGCAGATAATCCCTGTGACAAAGTAAAACGTATGGGAAAGACTTCAAAAAAGAAAATGAAATTTTGGACAATTGAAGAATATCGGCAGTTTATGACCGGAATAGAACCGGGAAGCAAATATTATGTACTGTTTGAATTATTATTCTGGACAGGAGCGAGAGAAGGCGAAGCACTCAGCATTACACCTGCTGACATTGATTTTGAAAGGAATCTACTTCATATCAATAAAACTTACTACCGTATGCATGGAGAGGACGTGATTACATCTCCCAAAACAGAAGAATCGAACCGTACGATTTCCATACCGGAATTTCTGAAAAAAGAGATTCAGGACTATATTAGCAGACTGTATGAGTTGCCCGAAGATGAACGGATTTTTCCAATGGTTCATGAAGCGGTACAGCATAAGTTAAAACAGGTGGTTCAAAAGACCGGAGTAAAAAAGATAAGAGTACACGACATTCGTCACAGTCATGCGGCATTTCTGATTAATAAGGGAGTGCAACCATTGATGATTAAAGAAAGGTTTGGACATACGGACATTCGCATTACATTGAATACTTATGGGCACTTATATCCAGATCAGCAGAAAGTGGTGGCAGATATGCTGGATGATGAAAATATAAAAAGCTCCGGAAGTACGAACAACCGGAGCAATGTGACAAATGGGGACGAATCCACAAATGTCAACCCTAGACAAGTTGATTATAGCAGGGATTCTTCCAGAGAACAACAGATAATTGGCGAGAATAGTTTGAAAAATGGAGGAATTTATGGAACAGAGAAATGAGAATAAAACAGAATTGAAAATGATAAAGATGTCAGATGTTCAGTCCCAGACAGTGGACTGGCTCTGGTATCCATTTATCCCTTATGGAAAATTAACGATTATTCAGGGAGATCCGGGTGATGGAAAAACTACGTTGGTATTAAATATTGCAGCGAGATTGTCTAAAGGGGAAGGACTGGATAATGATATGAAAGTAACAGAACCAGTAAATATTATTTATCAGACAGCGGAAGATGGACTGGCAGATACAGTAAAACCCAGACTGGAGCTGGCAGAAGCGGTCTGTGAAAGAATCATGGTTATAGATGAAACAGAAAAATCACTTTCCATGATTGATGAAAGACTGGAAACTGCTATCAAACAGACTGGTGCGAGAGTGCTTATTTTAGATCCGATTCAGGCATACCTTGGAGGAACAATGGATATGAACCGGGCAAATGAAGCAAGGGATATGACGAAAAGATTGAGTTTGTTGGCAGAAAAATACAAATGTGCAATTTTATTAATCGGACACATGAATAAAGCTGGGGGAAATAAAGCTGCATATAGAGGAATGGGTTCGATTGACTTTTTTGCAGTAGCCAGAAGCGTATTACTGGTAGGAAGAATAGAGGGAGAACCGGATTTAAGAGCAGTGGTTCAGATTAAAAATAATCTGGCTGCATTTGGGCATTCCAAAGCATTTCGCCTGACAGAAACAGGATTTGAGTGGATAGGTGACTATGAAATCACAGCAGATGAGGTGCTTGGTGGAATTGCGCCAAAGGTAAATAAACTGGAACAGGCAAAGAAGATGCTGAGGGAACTGGCAGAAACATCAACTTCTGTGCAAAGCAGTGAAATCTTTGATATGGCAGAAGATTTGAATATTTCTAAAAGAACACTGGAAAATGCAAAAAAGGAACTTGAAATTAAGGCAAGACGAATCGGCAATTCATGGTATTGGGATTTAGATAAAGTTAAGCCGGAATAAATTAAGGGTGCAACATTGCAGAGTATATAGAAAATGCGGAATTAAAATGCAAGGTTGCAATCTGTAAAGACATTGCAGTGTTGCGTCCTTACATAAATTGTAAGAAGGTGAGAGCTTGAAAAACGTTATGATTCCAGAGGAGTTATTTGGAAAGATTATAAAATATCATTTACTGGATCAGGAACAGGAAGCAGATGATATAAGAAAAGGTCTGGAGAAAAAGCTGGATGCAATGGTAAATCGTGAGGTATACAGTAAATTCAAAACTGCACCAACAGAAGAAGAACGGGAAAAGTTCCGGCAGGAGTATCTGGACAGAAAAGGAATGCAAGAGAGCTTTCGATGGTAACAGTTCTTGTTGACTATATTTTTACAGGAGCGTGTCACGCCCCTGTGAGAAGCAAACAAGAAGAAAGTTGGTAAGGCGCATACGGAAAGCTGAGGCTAGACGGTGAGGATTGCTGTAAATTTGATAGTTGTGAAGAAGGGAGAACGATTCGATGAAGCAGGGAAGATTAGGATATAACAGTAGCAATGACAGATATGGGTTATTAGCGTCGGACTTATGGATTGATACGGGATTTCACTGTGGAGAAGGTCTTGAGGTGCTGGTTCATGATAAGTGGGTACGGACAAGAATGGAGATGAATCCGGCAAGAGAATGGTATCTGGTGGGAACGCCATACTGTGGAGATCTGGAACATGTGCAGGCAAGAATACCGGAATAATTTAGTTGCGAGAGTAACGCAGAAGCCAACTGATTAACGGGAGGAATAAAATAGATCTTCGCTCCGCTTCGGTCGGTGCAGAACAGACGTCCACTGGACGTCTTGCACCCCCGGAGGGCGCAAGGGGACTTTTGATGGACGGTACGGCTGTCGAAAGTGCTTTTGCGTTACTTTTGACAAAAGTAACAAAACCGCCGT
>NZ_JAOQJM010000031.1:7313-11549 GCF_025566865.1 Blautia acetigignens | reverse complement strand
TACGCCGCCGAAACAGCGGCAACCGATTTCTCGGTTGCAAAAAGAGTATGCCCGTCACGGGAGGAAGGAGTATATGGCAAGACATTCATTTATACAGATGTCGAAGCTATCCAATGTCAAGGGAAGAATATCCTATATCACAAGCCACGCAAAGCAGGAAAACCTTTATGCCACCTACCGCACCGCCGACAATGAATTTTGGAGTAACCTTGCAAGGGAAAGCCAGCAGGAGTTTAAGCGGAGCGGCACAGAGGGCAAATGTATCGAAGCAAGGGAATTGATTATCGCCCTGCCCGAAGTTTATACAAGATACGAGCCGCAGGAAGTCCTTGAAGATTTTACGGAGGAGTTCCGCAAGAGATATGGTGTGGAGTGCGTGTCAGCCCTCCACCACAACAAACGCAAAACCAATTATCATATCCATCTTATCTTCAGCGAAAGAAAACTGCTTCCTGAGCCTGACATCAAGAGAGCCACACGCAGCGTGTTCTATGATGAAACGGGCAAAAGGGTACGCACCAAGAAAGAAATCACAGGGGAGGACGGGCAGATACGCAAAGGCTGTACCGTCATTAAAAAGGGCGAGGTTTACGAAAGCCACCTCTTTACCGTGAAAGATGATAAATTCAAAAGCGAGCCTTTTCTTCGGGAGATAAAAGAGATTTACACCGACCTTATCAATCGGCATATCTCCGATCCCGAACAGCAGTTAAAGGTATTTGATAAGAACAGCGTTTATCTTCCCACCAAGAAAATCGGCAAGAACAATCCCAAAGCCGCCGAGATTGAAGCGGACAATACCGCAAGGCAGGAATGGAACAGGACAGCGGATATGGCGTTGTTATCGGGTATTTCCGAAGCAAAGATTTTAGAAGTCAAGCAGACCGAGATACACGAAAAAGCAAGCCAGTCAATTAAAAGCAAAGGCTGGCTTCCTAATCTGTTCCGTGGGATTGTGGCAAAGGCAAAAGATTTTCTGCAAAACCTTATTCGGGAAAAGGATATGCCACCCAAGCCTACACTTGATATTGATATGGCAGAGTTCCGTCATATGCGAAATCTGATGATAAAAGTACAGGATAAGGCAAAGGAAATTAAAAACTTGCAGGACAAAGTTCTGCCGCACTTGAAACAGCAGCTTGCTGATACAAAGGGGCTTTTCAAAGGTAAAGAACGAAAAGCGTTGGAGGTAAAAATCAAAGAAACCGAAGTGGAAATTGCCGACAGGCTGGATAAAATCCCCGATACACTCAAAGCGGACGGTTATCCTGATGTGCAGGTATTTATGCGTACTTTCCGAGAAATGGAAAGCGTTGTAGAGCAGTACAACCGTGACCTTGCCGAGTGGGAATACCAAGTCAGCAGGAAGCCGACAGCTGCCACTAAAGAACAGCACAGACCGCCCGAAAGGCAGAGCGTGTTAAAACATCTGCGTGAGATACAGGAACGCAACAAGCAGCAACCACCGCAAAGACAGTATAAAAAATCCATTGACAGAGATAGCAGGTAGCATTGAAAAACCGCCGTTACGGTTTTACCCATAGCGGCGGCGTACATAACATTATCGTAGAAAAAGAAGGGATTAGTTTAATCTATCCAAATCTTCAAGATAAATAGACACTTCTCCACATTCAGGGCAAATGGCTACTTTAGGCTTTCCTATTCGACCACCAAATAACTTGTTTTCATCAGATGATAAAACAATTCCATATCCCGCCCCTTCAATTTTTACAGCACAATTTTCTTTCATTTCACATCCACATCTGATACACTTTCTCATTTCTTACTCCTAACTATATATATTTTTTTCTGAAAAACAAGTTTGACAGTACAAAAGACAACCCGCATATTGCAACAACAGAAACTCCTGCAATAGCAATGCTTACTTCAAAATTCTCTACAACAAACCACATAATTGAATTATTTGTTGCCTTAGTCCATAAGCCCAAAACAACAAGCAGTATAATTAAGATAAACATTGTCGCAAATCCAGCATTAACACCTAACGAGTAATTTGATGGCAAAACAAATGCCAAAAACAATAATGTCAGTGCAAATGAAGCACAGGACATAAAGAGATAAAAACCATATGCATATTGTGGAAACAGAATATATGAGGCAGAATTTACAATGAGTGCAACCACAAAGCCAATTAAGGACAAAATACCCGCACAAGCATATCTGCTGCATACAATCTGTTTTTTAGATACAGGAAGTGATACAGCATATTTCCCCCATTTCCATTGCTCGTCACAAGTTGTTAGGGAGATAATCATTGACATTATTTCAATAGGAATGAGTAAAAAACTGATATATATTGTTCCGCTTTTTTCCAATATGAACATTAACGCAATAATAATGGCTATATCCATAATCACACGAGGTAAGCCATATTTCTTTTTAATTGTAAGAAAATCCTTTGTTAATAGCCCTTTCATTTCATTTCCCCCTTTACATAGAAAAGCATAATTTCTTCGATTGCGGCTGGAACAACAATCGCTTTTGGATATTTTTTCTCGGCAATGTGACGGTCTTTTACAAGCACTTTGTATTGATAATCCTCTTTCCTATAAGCGATTATCTCTGATTTATCTAAGTTGTCAAAAACCATAGCACCACAACTCATTACACCGTAATTATCAACTAATTCGTCTTTTGAGTGGGTGAAAACCAATTTCCCCTTATGAATAAAAGTAATATAATCTGCCACTTTTTCTAAATCGCTTATGATATGAGAAGATACCAATACCGAATGATTTTCGTCTTGAACAAAGTCAATCAAAATATCTAAAATGTCATCTCTGATAATAGGGTCAAGACCACTTGTTGCTTCGTCCAAAATTAAAAGTTCTGCTTTGTGCGAAAGTGCCACAGCAAAAGCCAACTTAACTTTCATACCTTTAGAAAAATCCTTTACCCTTTTATCAGCAGGAAGTTCAAACTTCGAGAGATAATTGACATAAGTATTTCGTTCCCATTTTGAATATATTCCCGACATATATGTTCCAATTTCATTTGGTGTAAATATATCTGGGAAATGGTTTTCATCAAATACAACGCCTATTTTGTCTTTGATTTCAATTTCTTCAGAGAGATAATCCTTTCCGAAAATTTCAATATTTCCATCTGTCTTTGATATTTCATTAAGAATACAGTTAATAGTTGTTGATTTTCCTGCACCATTTTCTCCAATCAGTCCCATAATTACGCCTTTAGGTACAGTGAAGGTCAATTTATCAAGAACGAAATCACCGTAATCTTTTGTCAAACCTTTAACTTCTAAAATATTTTCGCTCATTTATTCGTCCTCCTGATATAAAAGTGTCAGTAAATTGATTAGTTTATCAAGTGATATTCCACTTGCCCTTGCCACTTCGATTGCGTCTGTAAAGTGTTCCTCTATCTTCTTTTGTTGTTCCTCAAGATAAAAGTCCTGATTTTGTGCCGATACATAGCACCCTTTACCAGCTGTTGACTCTATAAATCCATCTTCTTGTAATGTGGCATAAGCTTTTTGTACCGTTAAAATACTAATGTGCAAGGACTTTGCCAATGACCTTACAGACGGAATGGCTTCACCTGTTTTCAATTCACCACTCATAATTGCCGCCTTGATTTGTGTAGAAATTTGTTCGTACAAAGGTCGGCTTGCCTTATTGCTTACAACAATATCCAAAATTCCACCGCCATTCTGTTACTTGCTATTATATAGCGTATTACATCTACAAGTACAGTATATAATAGTTGTGCCTTATTGTCAAGGGCAAGAATAAAGCGACAGAGATTTCTCCCTGCCGCTCTAATCTTTTATGTGTATATAATTTCTCTATTGATTATTTCTCTTGCCCTTGCCTGTATCTCGTTCATTCTTACAACCCACAACATCGGGTTTTCCGCTTTGAGTTGCTCAGTCACACCTTCCTTGTCAGCCATTTGCTCAACCAATCGGAACATCATATCCATTGCCTGTTCGTCAATATCAGCAAGATAACCGTTCAATTTTCCGCTTGTGAGCAGCGTGGTGTAAACTGCTCGTTTATGTTCCTGTAAATAGCGTTTGTACCGCTGTCCCCATAAGCCGATAAACTTGTGTTCTTTTTCGGTTGGTAAAGTAATGCAAGGAATATAATAATCTCCCTGCAACTCATACCATAAACCGTTGCTTTCATCATAAATATACTTGTCCATTAAAAAATCCTCCGTTATAATATATTCGCACATATGTCACAGTTCTCC
>NZ_JAOQJM010000031.1:0-7018 GCF_025566865.1 Blautia acetigignens | reverse complement strand
GGCAGGAGGTATCTGAATGAAATCACATAAATATTGGTCTATCGGTGCACTGATTACAATGCTTGGAACTTTTTATACAGGTTATAAGGGATCAAAAGAAGGCCATAAGTACTTTGCAGCAAGTTCTTTGCTTTGCATGATTAAGAAAGGAGTTCTATGCGATACACAATTAATAAGATTAATAAAGGCGAAGATGAGCTGATTTTAAATTATAAGGAGAAAAATCCTGAGGTTGAGGCGGTGTTGCTTTTTATGGACAAACGTCAAAGAAAACTAATTGGACGAAAAAACGATGAGACAATTGTTTTTACACCGGAGGAAATTCTGTATATAGAAAAGGTGGATAATAAGACATTTGTCTACACAGATGATAATGAAATTCAAGTAGAGATGTCATTATATTCAATCGAATTATTTCTAGACGATGAGAGTTATTTCCGCTGTAGCAAGTCGATGATTATCAATGTAAACAAGGTGGAAATGCTAAAAAGTATGCCGTCGAATAGGATTGATGCAACACTTGTCAGCGGTGAGCATATCATTATTTCCCGTACATACGCATCGGATTTTAGGAAGCTTCTGAAAGGAGAAATGGCATGAAAAAAAGTTATAAGAAAAAAGTATCCCTCTGGGAAAGGTATCTTACAAAGGAAATTGGAATCGAGTTTAAGGCATGTCTTTATTTTTTCGGAGTTCTTTTTTACTACTGTACATATCGGCTCTGCATTGGGGTGACTGTGGCAGAAATACTGCATATGGCGGAAATGATTTTTTTGACCTATGCAGTTGGGTATCTTCAGGTTTATGTACTTTGGAATTTTGATGAGTCAGATGAAATAAGCAAGAAGGAACTGCTTGGTATAATAATCTGCACAATAATATATACGGCAGTGTCATACATAGGAAAATGGTTTGATAGAAATTCTTATGTGACTTTGGGGTTCACTGCCTATATTGTATTCGTATATATTTGTGTTTATCTGATATATAAATGCAGGCGCAGAATTGATGACAAAATATTGAATTCTGATTTAAAATTATTTAAAACAAGGACAGATAATAAATAGTGCAACTTAGAGTTGAAAAAGTGTCACTGATGGGTACAGTTATTGTGCCCATCTTTTTTATGTACTATTCTATCATCAAACGGAGGTACATGAGAAATGAAAGATATGATAACGATTCAAAATTTAACAAAAACTTATGGAAAACACAGAGGTGTGGAGGATGTAACATTCTCGGTTCGGGAAGGCGAAATTTTTGGGTTCCTTGGACCGAACGGTGCCGGAAAATCAACGACTATTCGGTCAATGCTTGGATTGATAAAGTATGATCAGGGCGAAATAAGAATCAATGGTCTTGACAGCGTAAAGGACAGAGAAAAAATCCTTGCAGACATTGGCTATATGCCAAGTGAAGCATGGTTTTATCCGGGCATGAAAATCAGGGAAATACTGAAGTATTCGGCAGCAGTCAGAAAGGTTGATTGCACCGATGAAGCAGAAAAACTTTGCGACAGACTTCAGGTGGACGTAAAAAGAAAAATCAATGAGCTCTCACTTGGGAACAGGAAAAAGGTCAGCATCATCTGTGCAATGCAGCATAGACCAAAGCTTTTTGTTTTTGATGAACCGACCAGCGGACTTGATCCTCTGATGCAAAATGTTTTCTTTGAGTTGATTCAGGAGTATGTGAATGAGGGTGCGACCTGTATGCTTTCCACACACGTTTTATCGGAGGTGAGAAATCACTGTACTCGTGTGGCAATCATGAAGGAAGGAAAGTTGGTTGTCACAGATACCGTCGATAATCTTTTGAGCAGTCGGTCAAAGAGAATCAAAATGATACGGGATGGCGAAAAGCTTGACTATATCTATAAGGATAACCTAAACAATTTATACAAGGAACTGGAAGGACATCATATCGAGGATATTATTATCGAGGAACCGTCCATAGAAGAAGTATTTATGCACTATTATTTGAAGGAGGAAAAATAAATGCCGGTAATATTAAAAAACGAATGGAAATCAGGTTGGAAAAGTCTTTTGATATGGGCGCTTTCCGTGGGTGGAATGGGGCTCATCTGCATCATTTTATATAAGGGTATGGAAGATAGCATGGCAGATATGGCAGAGAGTTTTGCAACAATGGGCACGTTTTCTGATGCTTTTGGAATGAGTACACTCAGTATAGCAACATTAAAAGGATATTTTGCCACAGAAATCGGAACGATTCATGCACTTGGAAGCAGTATGTTTGCAGCTTCCATCGCCACAGTAATTCTTTCAAAGGAAGAAGATGGGCATACTGCGGAATATACGTTTACACTTCCGGTTTCACGGGGCAAGGTAATAGCAATGAAGTTTTTTGCAGTGCTACTAAACCTTATTTGTTTTACATTGATTTGTGGCATGCTTTATGAAGTCGGGTTTGTTTTTCTTGGAGAAACGGATTTTGGAAGCATATTCACAGAGTGTATGTTTTTTCAGTTAATGATGAATATCGAAATTGCGGCTATTTGCTTTGTGATCTCTGCGGTAAGCAAAAAGAACAGGTTAGGAATTGGAATTTCAGTTGCCATGCTGCTGTATGTGTATGATTTGATGGCAAGAGTTGTTCCTGATTTAAAGGACGCTATCTTTATTTCGCCGTTTTCCTATTCAAATGCGACATCAATTTTTGCTGGAGAATCAAGGGATTGTGTTGCTTTGATTTTAGGGACGATAATGATTGTGATTATGACTGTGGGAGCTGGTATGATTTACGCAAAAAGGGATCTCGCTTCATAATGATTAGATTTTAGTTGCTTGTTTTCTGATTTTAAATAAGAAAAAATTGAGCTGTTTCTCTACTTTGCATAGGTAGTAAATATAAGTTCTGTGTTTATGATATTTTTATAGGACAATATGAAGTGCCCCACATTTATAAATAAGGTGTAAATTCTTTGCAGGCCATGTTTTTCGTATTATTTCATGCTTAAATCAAGTACTATTTGCATGCAATAATGCTTTATTGCATTAATGAAAAGAAAGCTATAAAACTGCTTGAAACTTTTGAATATAAACCTAAAAAATATGCCGAAAGGGTAAATCATGTTTTTGAAGTACTCGGTCTTTCAATTTTTAAATGCTACGATATGACCGAGAAGCTTTATAAAGAAGTGAAAAAAATTGCAACGGAGATAAATAACTTTTTAAACGAGGGGGAATTCAGATGAAAGAAAACAAATATGACGATAATATATTTTTTCAAAAATACAGTCAAATGAGTCGCTCACAGCAGGGACTAGCCGGTGCAGGAGAATGGGAAACATTGAGAAAGCTGCTGCCGGATTTTAAAGATAAGCGTGTGCTTGATTTAGGATGCGGCTATGGATGGCACTGTATTTATGCGATGGAACACGGAGCGTCTTCTGTTGTAGGTGTTGATATTTCTCATAAAATGCTCGAGGTAGCCAAAGAAAAAACACATTTTCCACAGGTTGAATATAAATGCTGTGCTATAGAAGATGTGGAATTCCCAGAGGAGAGTTTTGATGTAATATTAAGTTCACTTGCGTTTCACTATGTAGCAGATTATGAGATTTTAGTAAAAAAGATATATAGAATACTGAAGTCTGGTGGTAAGCTAGTTTTTACGGTTGAACATCCTGTTTTTACTGCCTATGGAACACAAGACTGGCATTATAACGAAAAAGGAGAAATACTGCATTTTCCGGTGGATAATTATTATTATGAGGGCAAACGGGCAGCTGTGTTTTTGGGAGAAAAGGTTACAAAATATCATAGAACACTGACCACATATCTAAATACACTGCTTTCAAATGGTTTTATAATAAATCATATTGTGGAGCCGCAGCCGCCGGAATACATGATGGATATTCCGGGGATGCAGGATGAAATGCGCCGTCCCATGATGCTGATTGTATCGGCGAACAAAAAAGTGGATAGATAGAACTAAAACACCTATAAGGTATAAATGGAGGTAATTTATGTTTAAAGAAAAAATTATTATAGAGATGAAAGAAGTATTCAAAGAAATTCCTTTTGGCATAGAGCATACTCTCAAAGTTTTGAAAAATGCAGAAGATATAATGAAAGGAGAAAATATCGGAGAGGAAGAAAAAGAATTCATCAGTATTATTGCTATACTACATGATATTGGTGCGGTTGAAGCACAAAAAAAATACGGTTCTATTGATGGTGTCTATCAAGAAAAGGAAGGACCAGAAGTAGCGAAAGAAATATTAAAAAAGGTAGACTATAACAAAAATATTGATAGAATATGCTTTATAATAGGCAACCACCATACTCCATCTAAAATTGATGGACTTGATTTTCAAATACAATGGGAAGCTGATTTGCTTGAAAATTTAACGGTTATGGATAAAGAAAAAGAACAGGAAAAGATAAAAAAGTGTATAGATGAAAACTTTAAAACAAACACAGGAAAAAGGATAGCTTATAATCGCTTTATTTTAGATTAGTAGTAGATTATTACAGTTATGTATTTTATATCGCAAAGAAAAAATAGTAGTTAAGTTTAACCCTAGGGTTAAATGATGAATATGTTGAGGGCATTTTTGTTTCTGGTGAAATGCAATCGCAGGGTCTAGGTAAAATTCTGCTGAATTATGCAAAGGATAAAAGGAATAAGTTGTACTTGAACATATACCAAAAGAACGCACGGGCAATATCTTTTTATAAGAGAGAAGAATTTGAGATTCAGCATAGTGGCTTAGATGAGGCTACCGGAGAAAAAGATTATGTAATGACATGGCAACACAAATAGAAATTCAAGTTTGCAGAACTGACCCAAAAGAGCTCGAAGGAGCTCTTTTTCCTTTTTTATAATAGTATCATTATGGTATAATAGAGACATTAAAATCGAAGTTTGTAAGGAACAGAAACTTTGAAGTTTACAGCGAGGTAAAAGTTTATGAATAACTATAATGAAGTGAAAAAATCATTTGGTACACAAGCAGAGAAATTTGCTTCATATCATATGTCTAAGGCAGAATATACCGATTATTTGATTCGTAGTATTCAGGCAAAGGGCAATGAACATGCATTGGAGGTTGCTGCTGGAACCTGTATATGTGGAAGAGCAGTGGCTCCTTATGTTAAGGACATTACTTGTTTGGATTTGACAGAAGCAATGTTGGAGCAGGGAAAAAAACTGGCAAAGCAAGAAGGTATTCAGAACATATCATTTGTATCGGGGAATGCGGAATGCTTACCTTTTGAAGATGAAACATTTGACCTTGTGATTACAAGACTTTCATTGCATCATTTTGTTGAGCCTGAAAAGCCTTTTCGGGAGATGCAACGAGTTTTGAAAAAAGGTGGAAAACTTGTTATTTGGGATATGGTAGCGACTACAGAAGAATTGCGTGAAACTAATGACGCTATTGAAACGATGCGTGATAACTCACATACAAGAATACTTAGCAGAGAAGAATTTGAAGCATTGTTTGAGGATGCTTTTGAGCTTCAGCTTGAAGAAACAACACTTGTTCCTGTAAATCTACAAAGTTGGATGGATTTGACAAGTACACCAGAGGATATTCAAAAAGATATTATTGATAAAATGGAATACGATTTGAATGGTGGAGATAAAACAGGTTTTAATCCCTATATCAAGGAGGGACAAATATGCTTTGACCATAGGTGGTTATTGCTGATTGGAAAAAAGGAAAACTAATCCCCATTTATCAAGAAAAAGAAACTTTCAGTTTGTATAACAGGAAAATTTAAATTTATCAAGCTGTTAATTTTGAAAATTTCTTTGAAAAACTATTGACTCCTACGCAACGTAATAGTTTACGATATGTTTATCGAGAGGAGGAAATGACAATGATGACAGTGAATGAGGTAAGTAAATTAACAGGAGTGAGTATACGCACTCTGCAGTATTATGATACCATTGGTCTCTTAAAACCTATTGAATATACAGAGTCAGGTTATAGGTTGTATGACGATACATCCTTGGAAAGGCTGCAACAAATTTTACTGTTTAAGGAATTGGAATTTCCGCTTAAGGAGATTAAAAAGATAATTGATGCCCCTAACTTTGACAGGAACAAAGCATTAGAGCAGCAGATTGAATTGCTAACTATGAAAAAAGAGCATCTTGAAAATCTTATTAGTTTCGCTCGAGGAATAAAAGGAATAGGAGTGAAATATATGGATTTTAAAGTATTTGATACAACAAAGATTGATGAGTATTCTAAACGAGCAAAAGAACAATGGGGACAAACCTCTGAGTATAAGGAGTTTGAAGAGAAAACAAAGAACTGGACGAAAGACGATGAAGCTACTGTTGCAAATGAGTTTATGCAATTATTTGTTGAATTCGGACAAATGAAAGAAATGGACCCAGAAGATGAACAGGTGCAGTTGCAGGTAAGGAAACTTCAGGATTACATTACAGATCATTTTTATACATGTTCTGATAAGATTTTATGCGGTCTTGGAAGAATGTATGCCGGTGGAGGAGAACTTACGGAAAATATTGATGATGTTGGAGGAGTTGGCACAGCAGAGTTTGCAAGTAAAGCTATTGATATATTTTATATGAGCAGAAGGTAAATTCAAGTTTGGAGAATTGAGAAAATCGTTAAGGAAAGAATCGAAGGTGGTGCAAACGAAAAAGCAGTATTGAGACTTTTCATTAACTGCCCTTTCGTTTGCATCAATTTCGATTTTTTCTGGTTGAACAAAGCGCGTCAACTCTATATGGACTTTTAATTCTGACACTCTATTTATAATAGGATAGCGTGTACACATAGAAACACATAGAATTTATAATTCAGTCCTGTATTATGACATCAGAAATAAGCCTCCCTAAGGAAGCTAAAAAAATATACAGTTATGATTTGTTAACAGAGCATATGTGGTTTCGGTTTTATAAAATGTTGTTTTGTAGGCAGAGAAATAATCTTACCACCACAGGAAGAGCACTTGCATATATCTTTATTATAAAGAAGACGGATAATGGCAGGTGCATCCATATCTTT
>NZ_JAOQJM010000030.1:0-12731 GCF_025566865.1 Blautia acetigignens | reverse complement strand
GGCGCTCCAAGGACTCGGTACTGGCGACTTGCTAAGTCTTACCAGACTGGATTCCCACCAGTTATATATTTGGCACCGAACTGGCGCACACCTCCTTCATTCTTTACTCTTCCTCCGCACACAACGCTTTAAAAAATTCTTTTCCTTTTGGTGTAACCAATGTCTGTGAACCAAGATGTCCATTGTTAAAATAGTCTTTTACAATAAACAGATCATTGTTCTTCTCCACCGCATAGGGTAACAGCGTGCCGGATGGACTCCTATATAGAAATCCTCTATTTAAAAGAAGTTTCACAAATTTTCTTTCTGGAAATTCAATCTCTTTTGCCGTCGTTCGAATATTGGTGCATTCTCCTGTAATCATGAAATGATCATAATAATCTGCTTTTGGCTGCATATCCTTTACACGATTTTGCAATTCTCGATTTCGATTGTTTTCTGCCAAAAGTCTCTCGGCAAATTCCAAAAGAAGTTCCGGGTTATCTTTTACCCTGTCTAAAAGATCGGTCTCTAAATATCCGCCTGTTTTCCTAATAGCCGGAAGTACCTCATCAAATACCCACTTCTCAAAATTCTGTGCTGACTTTAAACGACTTTTTGTAATCAGCCGATATACATCTCCCTCTGGAATAAAAATCATTGGCTGTACCCCACCTGATGTAAGGACGCCCCGTTTCAGGGCCCCCTTGCAATGAACATTTATCGCATTTCTTGGTTTTGCATATCCCAAAGCAAATGCTACATCCATTCCAGAAAATAAAAGTCTGCCTCCATCTTCAATCATACGGATGGAACCAAACTCCGAATTGTGAAACTCTGTGATTTTATAATCCGTCTTCTCCATCCTCTTCTCCATCCTCTTCTCCTCCTGAACCGGCAAGTAACATCAAACCATTTTCAATGATTGTGCTCCTAATAAACTCTGCTACATTCACGGTTAAATAACCAAGATATTCTGCAAGGAAACTACTATATTCCTCTTCTGTCAACAATTCCTCCAGTGCTTCCAAATGAGCTGTCACTTTAGAAGTCTGCTTTCCGCCAAGCAGCTTGCCTAATATTTCTGTAAATTCCTCTGTGTCACATGACTCAAACATACATAAGATCATCTCCATTGTTGTTTCCAAAACTAAACGATCCATTTTCATTTTTGTCAGCTCTTCCATTGTTTTCATGGAAGTCATAAGTGCATCGCTTGTCATATGTTCTGTATTGATTCTTCCTTCTGAATCAACCAATCCTATTGCAAATAATTCTAAAAAGTATTTTCTCATAAATCTTGTCCTCCTATCGAAATGGCATTTCTTGTTCAAGTTCTTCTGGTATATCGAATGGAATCTTCCTCTTCTCTGCTGGTTGAAATCCGTCAGATTCTTCTTTTTTTGTTTTGGCTTCTGCAAACTCTACATTATCCATAATGACTTCGGTATAATAGGATGCAGTTCCAGTCTGTTCATCTTTGATCTGAGAGATTACCAACTCTCCGGAAAGAGCAATCTTAATTCCTTTTTCAAGATATTTCTCCACAAATTCTGCATTATTTCCATAAGCTGTGATCATCACTACAAATGCTTTGCTTGTGCGATTTCTTTTTACTACCAGTGGAAACCTAGATACTTTGGTTTGTCCCTTTTGCGTAGATGTCAGCTTAGTTTCTGGATCTCTGGCAAGTCTACCCATTAAAACAATCGTATTCATTCTTTTTGTCCTCCCTTTCTTCCTGCAACACCCTTCCCTGGTATTTCAAACAGGATAATAATCTGTGCATTTTCTGCACGAAAAAATGAGGAATGGATTCGAACCATTCCCCACTTGCTACAGGATTTCTCCTGTAATATAAATAAGAAAATCTAAGTATTCACATTTGGGCTTTGTCTGTACATATACATCTGATCGTTATCATTCCAGATAACCCGGCTGTAAAAATACAGTCACAGTCTCTGTTTCAGCAGAGGTCCTGTACCCTTCGGTGGTATCATTATTGCTTCGCTCTTCCCGTAGGAGTCTTCGCCTGCACGAGCCGGATTATCTCCGGTAAGCATGTTCCTCAAGATGTATCAGCTCCTTCAATTGTCAAGGTGCAATCGGAAGAACTGTCTGAACCTCTTTTACGTTTGTGATTTTTGGAAATCAGAGGATTTTCAATTTGCCTTCCATATACTCTGTATTGGGAGCGACAAAATCGGACATGATTTTAGAAATTTTTTGAAATTATTTTTTGAAGTGTAAAAAGATATAAAAAAAAGATGCCAGGATTTCTCCTGACACCATAGTGACTATGCCAACTTCGTGCCCACTGGGCACAAGGTTGATTGTATTATTCTTCATTTCCTAATGATATTGGTTCTTTCTTTGTTTTCTTGTTTTTAGATATCATCTTATGACCTGTGTAAATAGCCATAATCATACAAAGCAAAGAACTTGCCGCAAAATATTTATGGCTTGATTTTGAACCTTTATATCCGCTATAAAAAGTTCCTAGCATCGTTATCAATGCTCCGACAGACCAATATTCATGAGCTTTCATTCTAACATCTCCCTTTGTGTTAATTTTAATATGTACCGTTTGATGAAATATGCAAACAGGAATTTGGAACGTGCTTTATAAATTTTTTCCGATCCCCTCAAGTTCGTTCATGGAATCCTTGTTTTTTTCAAGTTCATCTCTGGCTGTTGCATAATATGATTTTTTGAAAAGCATATCCCATGAAAGATATTTTGCCATACAGTCAAACTGCTTATCAATCAGCTCATACTGGATACTGTCTACGGGAGAACCGCCTACAACAATCGTGCCAACTTTTTTATTTTTTAACTGCAATCCACGGCAGTAGCACTTATCAATGATAAGTTTCAATTGTGCTGACATTCCCCACCAATAAACTGGTGTAGCAAAAAGAATCATATCTGCGGCAGCAATTTTATCAATTGTAGGATTTGTATCATCCTTATCGACGCATCCCTTAGAGCATTGACAGACACCACATCCCTTGCATGGTGCAATGTTGAGTTTGTCAGGTTCAATGATTTCAATTTCATTCTTTTCTGATGCTCCTTTTATAAATGCATTGATTGCTGTCAGCGTGTTTCCTTTTCTGGCACTTCCATTAATGATTACAATTTTCATGCGTGTATCCTCCAACTTCCGATTTCATGATATCATTTCTAATACAGATTTTACCGTATTTTTCAGATTCAGTCCATCTTTTAATCCCATTCGATAGAAAAATTCTTCTGTTTCTGCTCCACTGCTAAAAATTGCATTACAGTATTCCGTAATCACTTCTTCCTGTTCTTGGGATAACGTTTCCAGTAATTTCTGGTATTTCTTATCAATCTCACTTACTGGCTCTTTATCCTGCTTTAACTTCCATTCTGAATATGCTTTCCCCATATGCTCTGTAATTGTCAGATTCACAAATTCCTGCACTTCCTCGGATATGGTGCTCGCAGATTCCTGTTTATCTTTCTTTTTATCATTTGATTTTTCAAGTGTCGTGTCATCAATATAACGAATTATTTCTCGAATATTTGACTTCATCGACTGCAGATATCCTTTCATCAGCACAGCTACTTTTCTAGCATCCGATTTTTCGGTTTCTTTTTCCAGCATATAAAACTCTTCCAGTTCTTTCAGAATATCCATCCCTGCTTTCATCTGAAATTCCACCTCAAGCAAATCATCCATCACTTTATATAATTCTTCCATTGTTTATTTCTGCCTTTCCATATAGCGCCACTATATTTTCCACAATCATCCAAAAATAAATTCCTGTAATCCACATTTCACAACTTCAATTACTGCAACTATCCCCATACCGATATGTGGGAGTAGAACAAACACTACTGTCGTAATAATCGCTGATTTCATTGTCCAGTCCGTACTGATTCCAAACCCAATACTCAAAACTTCTGTCACAACAGAGATTCCGGCTATCAGATAGCAGAATCCAGCAGATAACCCAACCAGGAACACCAGCACAATATTCACCGCTGCAAGTACCAGCCAAACAGGAGCTGCAATAATTCGAAATGGCAGTTTTATCATAAATCTCAACATAATTCTTCCTCCTACTTTGTGCCCAGTGGACACAAGGTTATTTTAGCATATCTGCCAGATATGACTATCTCTTTTTAAACTTCGTGCCCAGTGGGCACAAAGTTCTTACCTGTCTGGAATATCCTTCCCCCAGTACATGTCATGTCGAACTTCAGCATCATAAAACTGATTGATTGTTGCAGGAGCGTTATACAATACCGTCAGCATATACTGCCGGATATTCTTCACTTTGCTTGTACTCCTGTCAAGACTGAAAAACACATACTGGATGTGTTCATACCCGACTTTGAGCAAACGGCTCTTGACCACTTGTGTAGGCACAGCTTCCCCATTGATCTGTTGATATGTCTTTGTCGAACATATTGCATCCAGCATCAGCTCTACCAGCTCTTCTACTCGTCCAGTTCCATAGCTCTGACAAAGGATCTCATATTCGATATTATCATGAATTAACTGTCGATACTCATTTCTCTCCTGTATCCTATCTCTCCCTTTCTCTTGTTCAGATAGATATTGATAAGATTCATTCTCACTAAATTCAGTATAATTATATTCAGTATTATTACAGTTTGTTTTTGAAACTTCTTGAAGTTTGTTTTCTAAACTTCTTGAAGTTTGTTTTTCAAACTCCTTGAAGTTTGTTTTTGAAACTTCTTGAAGTTTATTTTTCAAACTTCCTGAAGTTTGTTTTTCAAACTTCTGTGTATTTACGGGCTTTTCCGGCTCTTTTTTTGCATATTCTTCTATTTCTGTCTCTGTATTTTCTTTTCTCTCTGCTACATTTTCCGGTGTTTCTTCCGAATCAAAGATTGCTGGCTCATCTGGATATTCTGTCAGGCTGAAATTTTTCACGTAAATAACATTTGTTTTTCCAAGTCCGATTCGCCTCTTCTCAATCAATCCAATCCCTTTTTCCTGATCCAGCTCTTTTAGACAATTCACAGCCTTATTCCTGCCACAGTTAAGCATTTCCATAATCTCTTCCACCGAAAAGAAAATATATGCCCTGTCCTCTTCATCAAACCACCGGTTCTTGATGGACAGTGACATCCGGTCTAACATCAGTCCGTACAGCACCTTTGCTTCGCAGGAGAGATTTTTAAAATATTCACTTGTAAACAGCAGTTTGGGAATACGATAAAAACTGTACATATCGCATTCCATTCCTTGAAAATAATGGAATGTTGCTCTTATACTCATGACACATCCCTCCCTTCGTACTTATCAATGATTCTGATTGCTCCATTCCTCCAAAAGCTGACATATAACAGTCCGTATCTTCTGTTCATCATACTCTGGAGGAAAATACTTCTTAATTTCATCCTGTTTTAATGTTACCGTTGTTTTCTTTTTACGCTCTCCTATAACCAGGAGCCGCACAATCTCTTTTGTCAGCGTTTTTTCTTCTCGATGTTGCCTTATTTTTTTGCCTGTTCCAGACTTGGATATTTTCCGGTACTCTCATGCACTTCCTCCACCATCTCCTGTTCTGGAACCGTAAGGTAGGAAAGCTCTACACCTACCTGCAATCCGATTACATCACGATCTACTGCGTTTAATAGGTCATTCATCAGATAAGTAAGCCGGATATAGCGATACACCTGCCTTGCACTGTCATTTGCGTTCTTTCCAATGTCTTTCGCACTGATACCGCCTGATGTTCCCTGATGATTCATTGCTTCCATCTTCATACGGTAAGCAAATGCCTTTTCACTTGGGAGTATATTAGGTCTCTGCAGATTGCTGTCTACCATCGCACGGACAGCTGTATCTTGATCCATATTTCTGATAATAACCGGAACCTCTTTAAGACCAGCAAGTTGTGCCGCATGTCTCCTTCTGTGACCGGCGATGATTTCATATTCACCATCACCCAGCGGTCGTACCAGTAATGCTGTAAGAATTCCCTCTTCTTTCACACTTTCCACCAGTTCCGCCATTGCCTCATCATCATTTACTTGAAATGGATGGTTCTCGAAAGAATGTAAATGCTCAAGTGAAACCTGCTGGATATCGTTCGTTTCTTCTCCTCCTCCAAGTAATTCATCATAAGATGTCAGTTTTATCTTCGATGCACTTCTACCTTTCATCCAAAAGCACCTCCTGTGTCATCTGCCAATATGCAGCCGCTACTTTTCCTTTTGGATCATGCTCAAATATGCTGATTCCTTCCGCACTGATTTCAGCTGCTCGTACTGAAAATGGAATACTCTGTGGAAAAATCTTAATCTGGTTTCCATATGTATCAAAAATCAGATCAGATATATCTCTTGCATAGTTCGTTCGGTTATCCACCATTGTGATCAATATACCTCCAATTTTCAGTTGTTTGTTCAGCTGTCTTCGCACCTTTCCTATCGTCCGTATCAGCTGTTCTAGACCCTTTACAGGAAGATAAGCCGCCTGGACAGGTATAATAACTGCATCGACACTGGCAAGTGCATTGATCGTCAGCATTCCAAGTGATGGCATACAGTCAATCAATATATAGTCGTATTCTTCTCTCATTCTTTCTATATATTGTTTTAAGACAAGTTCCCTGCTCATAATATTTACAAGTGAAACTTCCATTCCAGAGAGTTCGATGTTTGCCGGAATCAAATCAATTCCTTCCTGGTGATGTAAAATTCCCAGTGTATTTTCAAATAGTTCATCTTCTACAATCTTTGTCAGAATAGTAGCCAGTGTGATTGGTAATTCATCTGGGTTATGATACCCAAGACTTGCTGTCATACTTCCCTGCGGATCATTGTCAATCACAAGCACTTTCTTCCCTGCTTTTGCAAGTCCGACTGCCAGATTCACGCAACTTGTTGTCTTGCCAACCCCGCCTTTTTGTGAACACAATGCCAGCACTTTACAATCCTTCATTACTTTCTCTTCCATCCTTTTTATCCTCCCATAAATAACTTGAACCTTTCAGCATCCATAATGCTGCTTCCAAAAATGCAAGATACCGTTCTGTCATACTATCAAGAACCGGTTCTGAAATAACTGGTTTTTCAGACTTCAAATCTTTTGCCACATCCTCCAAAACCAAACTCATTTCCTTCATTTCTGACCGGATAATCTCAATTGTTTCTTTCTTTCCAACAACACATACCTGATTGTAAATGCATGATCGGACGATATAATCCTGTTTTTTCATTCCGCTCACTTTCACTCGTTCTTCGATTGTTGCTTTTTCATAAGAATTCACCCGAAAAGAAATGGTCGTTGTGTTGTGTTTTCCATGTCTGTCACCAGCCATCGCTTATTCCTCCTCTTCCTCATGTTTCTTATCTAGCAAACCTGCTAATTTACTCTGTGTAGACGGATACAGATGTGAATAAGTGTTCAACGTGGTTTCCACCTTTTCATGTCCAAGGCGTTCTGCAATCTCCAATGGAGCCACCCCCATATCAACCAGCATACTGGCATGGGAATGGCGGAGATCATGAAGTCGTATCCGCTTTACACCAGACCGCTCGATTCCGGTAGCCATACAATGTTCCATATGCGATTTGGTAAACCGAAAAAGTCTTTCCTTTTTCATAATTCCATACAAATGACTGCAATACTCCCGAAATTCCTCTGCAAGAAAATCCGGCATCGTAATCACACGGATACTCTTTGGAGTTTTCGGCTGCGTGATCATATCCTTTCCTTTCAGTCTCTGATAAGATTTATTGATTGATATGGTTTTCTCTTCAAGATTGATGTCATTATAAGTAAGTGCAAGCAATTCACCGATACGCATTCCGGTCCAGTACAACAAAAGAAACGCCATTCTTGTCTCCGGCTTATCACTTACTGTCTCCAGAAAAGCATTGAACTCTTCCTGCATCCAGAAGTCCTTCGGTTCTCCTTTACTCTTGCCAATCGCTCCTGCCTTCCTGCAGGGATTATCCTGCAGGTTATAATACCGCATTGCATAATTGAAGATTGCAGTCAGCTGGCAGTTCACTGTTTTCAGATAAGTAGGAGAATATCCTTTTCCATTCTTATCCTTATACGTCAGCAACTCATTCTGCCATGCACGGACGTCTGCCACCGTAATTTCACTGAGAATCTTCTTTTCAAAATAAGGCTTGATTTTCAGGTCAATAATATATCGCTTCGTGTACATAGTGTTTTCTCTGAGACGGACATCCATATCTTTGTAATAAATCTCCAGAAAATTTCCAAATTCAATATCCACACCCTGGCTCTGCTGTTGCAGGAAATCTCTTTCCCATTCCTTAGCTTCACCCTTGGTCCTGAATCCTCTTTTCTGTTTTCTTTTCCGATTTCCCTGCCAGTCTTTGTAATAGACCTGTACTTTCCAGTTTTTTCCTTCTTTGTAAACCCCCATTGCTAATCCTCGACTTTCATGCCATAAATCTTTTCTGCCAGGAATTTCGTAGAGATTTTTCCAGATACTACAATATAGCCTTTTGCCTTCAATTCTTTGTTGTATTCTCGCATCAGACTATATGCATAAGTTTTTGAAACTCCAAGAATTGCACACACATCATCCACATCCATATACATTTTTTCCTGCATCATACTCATACCGCTTTATCCTCCTTCAAATACTGCTCAACATGTTCCAGACCATAGATCTTGTCCTCTACATAGCGGGTTGGCACCCGACCGAGAATCACATAATAGTTCTTGCTTGCCAGATCGGCATTCATTCTTTCCACTACCCGGTAAGCAAACGAAACTGATAATCCAAAGAGTTCTGCAATGTCTTCCACTGATAAATACATTTTTCTCTTACGCATGAAACCATTCCTTTCCCTCTTCCTGTGGAATCTCACAAGTATCTTCTACTCCGTAGAAACGCTTCACAAAATACTTTGTCGGAACTTTTCCTCTAAGCGTCAGGTAGCCCTGTTCTTCCAGTTCCTTGTTCAGATTTCCGATGATTTCATAAGCCGATGTCTGTTTTACTTCCAGAAGTTCACATATATCGGCTGCCTTTAAAAATAATTTATTCTGCATAATCAGTACCTCCTCTGTTTTGAATATTTATCTCTTCATATACTCTGTACTGGCAGATGCAAAATCGGACATCATTTTCCGAAATTTATCAAATTTTCTTGTTTTTTAATTCTCCATCAGTGTGATTACTGTGTCATGGAGTTTAAGCTCATCGAAAGTAAAGAACCTTTCTGTGGTATCTGTTTTCTAAATGCAGGCAACAAAAAAACAGTCTGCCTTGACGAAAATCACTTCAATCAAAACAAACTGTTCTTCATATTTACTCTAATTTTATTTTATGAGAATAACCGATTTCACGAAATTTGCAGGTGAATCTGGAATATAAACAAGAGAAAAAAATAATTTTTAAACTCCATTTGCACTCCATTTGGTCTTTTCGACACCCCGCAAAGCCTTTATTTATGGGCTTTTCCGCGATTTTTCAAGCTACTCAAACTCGATTTCGTAACAGCATTTCTGTGTACGTTCATCGTTAATTTTTCCACTAATTTTATGAATTTTATTTGTGATTACTTTCATTACTTTTATTTGTGTTCTCTAATAACATCATAATAACATCATTTATGTTTTTGTCAATACCAGTATATGTATCAAATATAGGCTGATGTTCTAATCTATAAGATTCATCTGCCTGTGCATTTTTTCCATTATCACAATTTTCTGCAATAATTTGAACCTCTGGATTCGTCATTATGATAGATGGTTTTTTCCAAAACGGAGAAGGAATAACCGGATCAATTAAATCAGATTTGTCAAAATGCACTTTATTATCCTGTTCAACGTACATAATACCACCTTAAATTTAATGTTTTATCTCCAAAACATCTTCAATATCACAATCAAGCTCCTGACATATAGCATCTATAACTTTAAGATTGACAGGTTCGTTTTTACCAAGCTTCGCTAATGTGGCATTACTGATTCCTATTTTATCCCGAAGCTCTGTCTTTTTCAAGTGCTTATCAATTAGTGTTTTCCACAGTCGATCGTAGCAAATCATCTTCTTTCTCCCCCTGTCTTTCGCAAAATTTTCTCTAATTTATCCATTATCACAATCATATTTCGGTAAATCCTGCCAAAAATACGATCTCTTTTAAGAGCTTCCTTTAGCTCGACAACCGATTGATTGTATTGCTCTTTCAATCTTTCATCAACCATATAATCACCTCTGTTTTATTATAAATTCATTTTTCTGTTTTGTCAACTTTTTATTCTGCTTTTTCAGAAAAAATATTCAGAATATTAGAAAAAAGTATTGACACTGGGTGTACATATGGTAATATATTCATAGAAACAGAATAAAAGTTCAATAAAACAGAAATATGATTTAGGAGGATAAATATATGTTAAAAAATCAATTATTCGGAGTTGAAGTAGAAATGACAGGTATTACAAGAGAAAAAGCAGCTCGTCTCGTTGCCGGAGTTCTTGGAACAACACCTTCTCATCCAGAATCAAATTGCTACCACACACGCACGATTGCTGATCAGGCAGCTCGCAAATGGAAAATTATGAGAGATTCATCTATCACACCAATAAGAAACGATGATACAAGCGAGCCTCTTGATGAATACAGAGTCGAATTTGTAACACCGCCGCTCAATTATTCCGACATTGAACTTCTCCAAAACATCATACGAAAACTCCGAGAGAACGGAGCAAAGGCTCATAGCAGTTGCGGTATTCATATCCATGTCGATGGTGCAAACCATACAGCAGTATCTCTCAGAAGATTAGTTAACTTTATGACAGCCAGACAGGATCTGATTTACGAAGCACTCCAAATCGGAGACCGTGAGAGTAGCTGGTGCCACAAACTTAACAAAACGCTACTTGATGCCATGAAAAAGGATAAGAATCTTACAAAAGAAAAAGCCGAAGAAGTCTGGTATAGCAGAGCAAATGATGGTTATTGCGGCGGAATCGATCATCAGCATTACAATTCCACAAGATATCATGGAGTAAATCTCCATTCTTTCTTCACCAAGGGTACAGTGGAATTCAGACTTTTCAACAGCACACTTCACGCAGGAAAAATCAAGGCCTACATACAGTTTTGTTTGGCGGTATCTGCATGGGCTATCACTTCACAAGAAAAAATCGTATTCCATTCAATGGATGGATACACACCAGAGCAGAAAGTTACAATTATGAGAAACATTCTCACTCACCGCCTCGGACTTTATGGAGACGAATTTAAAACATGCAGGCTTCATCTTATGACACCACTTAAAAAAGCTGCCGGAATGACTTGTCGAGCAGCTTAGTAAAAAGTGCTGACCTACCGGCACAACGGGGAGATTGGAGAATAATATGGGAAAATTGTATGTAGCATACGGAAGCAATCTCAACTTAAAGCAGATGGCTTATAGATGCCCCTCTGCGAGTATTTATGGCACTGGACAATTAACTAACTGGGAACTTTTATATAGAGGCAGTGCAACCAATTCGCACGCAACAATAGCCAAAAAGCATGGTTCATATGTTCCTGTTCTACTATGGAATATTGAACCAGAAGACGAGAAAAGATTAGATATATATGAAGGATATCCCCGATATTATTATAAGCAGAATGTAATGGTCGATATTGGTGGGAAAAAGAAAAGAGCTATGGTCTATATTATGAACCAACAGCGTACACCCGGAAGACCATCTTTGACCTACATAGAAACTATCCGACAGGGATACATTGATAACAATTTTGATTTAACACTATTTGAGAATTCATTGGATAGAAATACCATTGAATGCAGATAAATATTGTGGTATAAAAAAAGACGTTCGGTCCTTGAACGTCTTTCTCTATGACAGCAGTGTTGCAGCACTACTTGTCTGACGAAATCAAGGAGCCGGATCTGGTGTGGGTAATCTTCGCATAATCATTTGGCACCCTAACAATCAGTTCATCGAGTTCGCAATGTAGAGCCTCGCATATTAGGTCGAGGTGTTCCAAATTCACTCTATCTGTGTACTCATGGTACAATTCGCTGATGGTGTTGGGTCTGATTCCGGTTGCCCTGGCCAGATCCGCCTGACTCCATTTCATTTCGCCGAGCTTTGTAGATAGTAAAATTCTTATCATACGTCGTTGCTCCTTCCGTTATAAAATAGCATTTTCTGACATCTTTTTGTGTCGTTTGTTATTTTATAGCGAATTGTGTTATATCTTATCGGTATAGGTTATGGAGCAACTGCCCGTCTTGACTATTACAGTCTGTTTCCATAATCTTCATCAAGAGAAATCCATCTGTCTCTGTCTTTTTCTCCCGATTTTAATAATCCCCAGACTTTAGCTCCCGGACCTTCAGCTGTATCAATGATTGTAAATACATTTTTACCAGTATATTCCGGACTTCCATTTTTCTTCCAGTAATCATAAGTAGTTCCTGATCCTTTTCTGATTCTGAGATCAGGAATTGTCACCCGGAACTTAAAAGGAGTACCATCATCTTTGATGCAAGGATAGATCTCATTGCCATCATTATCAAATACCTTGTATCCGCTGTTCTGCTTACATAATTCAATGGCATTGTTCTGATTCTTGAATGCTCCAATCTGTGAGTCCGCATCATCCCAGTTCTTTCTTACTCTGTAATATCCTGTGCCTGCTGTCTGCTGCTTGGAAGGACATTTTCCATAATCAGCACCATGGCCACGAAATGCTTTACAATATCGTGCACGCCCAAATTTACAGACTGCAAGT
>NZ_JAOQJM010000003.1:47465-296997 GCF_025566865.1 Blautia acetigignens | reverse complement strand
CATCTAGCGGTACTTCGTACCGTTAAAAATGGAATAGCCGTTCCGCAGTAGCGGAACTGGCATTCCGTTTGAACGTAATTTGCACACACGCACCAGTTCTTCAAATGAATGGGCAAAACGTTCATTATCTTCTTCTGTCCGTTTCTTTGGACCTTTTATATGATTTTTGTGAGAACCCCTTCTGGCTTTTTTGTTCAAATGACGCTCCATAAGCATCTGATTAATATCTTCATTGGTATACCATTTTCCCGATTGATGGATTGCATATGCACCTTTTTCAAGAGCCATTGCAGCCACTCCATAATCCTGTGAAACGACAATATCTCCCTTATGACAGATGCTGATCAACTTATAATCCACTGCATCAGTTCCTGCTCCGACAACAACTACTTCACTACGCTCAGATGCCAGTACATGATTGGTATCACACAACAGTATTACCTGAATATTATATTTTTCTGTTATCGTTTTCACAATATTAACCACCGGGCAGGCATCTGCATCTACTAATATTTTCATTTGTTTTTTCCTTCCGATATAGTTACAAGAATAAACTCTGCTGCTCATATTCCGCTTGGCGTTTTAACATGACTGGTTTCTGGTGAAGGATTGCTTCCATTCTGTCATTGTCAAACCAGTCTGTGAACTGCTCTTTTTCTATAATTAGAGGCATCCGATCATGTACTTTTATCATAGAATCATTAGCCGCTGTGGTTAAAATCACGAATCGCCGTTCATTCTCAAACCAATCACAGAATCCTGCTATGTATAATACCGTCTCATCCGATCTGCTAAATATGTTCTTCTCCTTCATAGAATTCCATTCATAAAAGCCACTTGCCGGAATCAGTAAGCGATGGTATCGAATTCCGTCCCGGAAAGCTGGCTTATCCATGACAGACTCTACTCTCGCATTGATAACCAGACTTTTCCCCTTTGATAGTGGATATCCCCATCTGGAAGTATTCAATTTTAATCTCTGATTTGACATTTCAATAACAGGTGCTACATCTGTTGGGCGGATATCACCAAGAAAGCGATCCTGATGAATCCGCCGATCTATATCATGCACTACCTTTTCAATTTCATTTTCCATGTCAGAATCAATATAATATCTGCCGCACATTATGCTTAATTTCTTTCTAACATTCTATTATATATCCTCTTTTGTTCCTTACAATCTGTTCTCAATATCATTGAGTAACATATTGATTTCTACACTATTAAAAAGGCTTCCAAAATTAAGTTCTTCTCTAAGCAAATCTTTGCGTTCGAACTTTCCATTTTGTGAAATATAATTCAAAAGCTCCATTATATACTTCAATTGTCTCTCATTAAAGCCCTTACCCGACTCATACTGAATAAACAATTCCTCAGCATTTTGACTTATCCCGGTAATTTTCCTCACAAATACAGGTATTTTAGCCTCTTCTTCAAACAATTCTTCATACTCATTCTCATCTTTTGCGAACTTCATCACCTCAGCTTTAAATCCACGAATCGCATTAGGTGTAGGTTTCTCAAAATTCATAACCTGATACACAAGCGCATCATTATCATGCTTCTTTATATAAGATTCAACTTTTTCTTTTAAAGACTTAAAATCATCTACCGTAAAATCAACTGGTTCATCGTCCGCATCATTTGTTTTATCTATTCTATCATCAAAATCTGAAATTATTGGGTCCATTACCACTTTTTCAATAAACCTCATCAGCTCACGAATGTCCAATCGAATTTCATCCATTTTCACAATATTGGTATTTGTTAAGAACTCATTAGTCACAATATAATCTAATGTTTCCTTGTGTGCTTTCACTTCCGAAATATGTAATTTATTGTCTAATAAGTATGCTGCTATCACATAGATTGCCTTCGCTGTAGATGAAAACGTATTACTTTTTTGAAATTTTGTTGCTGAAAATTTATAGCACAGTAAATCAAACAATCTAGATGCTTCCAAATCAATTACGCCCGTTATATTCGGTGCTATATGTTTCCTGATTTCTAAATATATCTGCTGATTTAACTTATTCCAGCTCTCCGTTTTAGAATATTTCTCAACATATTTTAAATTTTTCTGAACACCAATATAATTCACATTCAGTGATCTAACTTCTGCAATTAAAGAACTTTTCAAATCGTTCAGATATGTTCTCTCATTCTCGGACAACTTTTCTCTATTATTTTGCATACTCTTTAAAAGAGCTACTTTTTCCATGTAAATCTTTTGGTTCAATGAAAGAACAGCATCCGACTTATCCTCTCTACCATCGGGATTTTCTTTAAAAAACGGAAAAACATTGCAAACATCAAAAATTAAGAATCCTTGTTTTTCTTTATAATCCTTTCGTTCCTTATCATTTGTCAAGCGTTCAAAATATGACTTAGATGGTGATAATACATTCGCCTCGTCACACAATCTTGTCCCTCGACCTATCATCTGCCAAAATTTTGTTTTTGACATTATCCTCTTAAAAAATACCAAGTTTACTACATCTGGAATATCAACACCTGTATCCATCATATCTACAGATATCACAATTCTTATGCCTTGCCTATATTTAAATTCATCCTGAAGGACATCATTATATTTAATCTTATTATCAATAATAACACAATAATCAACACCATTTACTGCATTTTTATTACACAGTTCAGGGTACATCTTTCTAAACGCCTTTTCTATTAATACTGCATGATTATGATCTCTTGCAAAAATAATGGTTTTCCCCAACAAATCGCCACCATTAACTTTAATTCCTTCTTCCATTAGATCTCGCAATACTTCCCGGATAGTGTCAATATTGGTAATATAAGAATAAAATTGTTTTCCTTCTATTCTCTCTGGAATTGTACCGTCATCCTCTGAAAACAACTCTTCATATTGTTCTTTATCTTCTTCTGACAGTTCTTCATATGTAAGACCATTTTTTAAAATATCCGGAGTTCTATCTAATGCTCGATAATATGTAAGAAATCCATCCTTTACTGCTTTTACCAAATCATACTCATAATTTGGTTCCTGATTATCCAAATCAAACACTCTATACGTTGACTTATGTATATCATTCCTTGGCGTTGCAGTCAATCCAATCATTAAAGCATCAAAATAATCAAAAATTTCAGCATACTTATTAAATAAGCTTCTATGTGCTTCATCAACAATAATTAAGTCAAAGTGGCCCACCCCATAAGGACATTTTGAAGTATCTTTAATTATTGACAACATCGATTGATATGTCGAAAATATAATTCTCGCTTCCTTTGAGCCCTGTACCTTTCCCTCAAGAATCATAGCCATCGGTACTTTAGGCAGAAATTTTTCAAATGTATCTTCTTTAGCTTGCTTAACCAAATTTTTCCTGTCTGCCAAAAATAGTATTCTTTTTGCATAATTATTTCGAATAAAAATATCAGAAATAGCACAGGATACCCGTGTCTTTCCAGTTCCAGTTGCCAACACAATAAGTGATCGAGAATGTCTATTTTCTAAGTGCCTAATAACTTCACGAATAGCATCTTTTTGATAATATCTGTTACAAATTTCTGGTTTGGGTTGAGAATCAGTAATATGCCTGCTTCTTCTCTGAATCACATACTCTAATTCATCTTTCCTATGAAATCCAAATACTCTGCGAGGAGGATATACGCCATCTATCATGCTAATTGAATACCCATCAGTGTAATATATTACAGGTCTTATTCCATATTGTTTTTCAAGACAATCCGCATATAAACAAGCCTGTACCCGCCCCTGTTCTTCATTAACAACTGCCTTTTTAGCCTCTATAAGAGCTAATGGCTTTCCATCGTCCCCAAACAAAGTATAATCCACATATCCTTTTCCCGTTGAATTGTCTGCTGATATTGGCATGCCCTTTACAGGAGTCTCTATACACGCTTTATCTTTTTCTATTACATTCCTAATTTTAAGAACGTCCCATCCTGCTTGCACTAATTTAGGATCAATAATTTGCTCCCTTGTTTCCTTTTCATTGCGTGCCAATTATATCGCCTCCTAATCCATGAAATATTCGCTCATCTTCTTGTTTAGTAATTCTTCATATAAGTCAACTCTCTTTTGTGCTTCTACTTTTGATTTATCTACAGTTCGTACAAAATCCGCAAATTGATTTTGAAGTTCAATAGAGGGTAAAGGAAATTGTAATTTTCCTAATCGTTCCTTCGAAATGTTTGACATAGACTTAGCCGAACCATTCGCTGCACTTTCAATTCGGCTTCGATATAAATCATTATTGATCAATTTCCATAAAAAAATTTTATTACAATTATTTTTAGTATTTAGTCTAAATAACAAATCTGGCATCATTAACTTAATAGGAGTTGACTCCACATATGCAGCCATTCCAACAAGTTCCGGTGTATTCTTTCTAGTAAAAAGCAAATCACTTTTATGCACTTCAGCGCTCTCTATAAAATCTTCTTCATTTATAATTGCCTTATTTTCTTCAGGTTTATAAATTCCATATGTAACAGCACTAAGTTTAAGTATTGCAGGTTTATTGTCAATCCTTGCCTCACTAGCACATACAAAACTTTTTCCATTTTCTATATTTTCTAAGCAATCATTAAATGTTACTATCTTCCACCCATAAGGATTAGAAATTGGGTCACCAAACATCTCAATAAATTTACATTTTATTAGTTCATCATATAATTCGATTTGCTTTTTTTCGTTTTCAATCGCTTTCTCAATTATTTTTAACTTCGATACAATTATTTTCTGTTCATTGAGCGTCCCAATATTAAATTCAAAACTAGCCAATGCTGAAAACTTCAGATTGTTCCTAACTGATCCAGAAACTTTTCTTTCTATCATCTGTTGCCCATCTTTAGACTTAAGAAAATATTTCAAATAATCTTGGTTCAAATCATCTGAACATTTGAATACGACGTATAATGGGCTGACAATAACGTTTTCCTCACAATTCTGCCAATCTATTGAGCCTACATTTATTCTTGACGGGTTATATGCGAAGTAGCCATGAGGAACTATCTTGTATGTGCTTTTATCCTTGCTCGACACATCCTTATTGAAATATTCTGTACAAAATCCATTTCTATTTGTAACGCTATATACGGGATATTCTATATTACGCTTATTCTTCTGCGAATATTCAGTAATGTACTTACCAAGTGTTCTGTATTTCATTATAAACACTCCTTGATTTTTTCCATTAAACATTTGCTTAAATCAACAGAGACCTTAATCTCCGCCATTATGTCTTTTGTCTCTCTATATTTCATTTTTATTCTTTCATATTTTTGATATCTTTTTATTGTCAGATCATATCCATTTTTTCTAATTTCTTCAACCGGAATCATAAAAGACTGTTCTGTTCTCTTTCTAGTCATTTCCTTTTCAAGGTCATTATATCTATCAATTATATCCGGGATATCAGAACCAGCAACAGGTGTCCTTTTCGCGTCTAGCGTATACCCATCATTTTTCATATCATAAAACCAAACATAATCAGTTCTACACTTGTTTGTTTTTTCAAAAATCAAAAATGAAGTTTTTACATTCGCTCCTTTCGAAGCAGATCCTTTTTTAGTTGGAGCACTAAACAAACCATCTGGCATAGAAACAACACCTATAAGTTTTTGATTATCAATCAATTCTTTTCTTAAACTCATATGTGCCTTATCGCCACCGAACAATACCCCATCTGGTACGATTGACATTCCCCTTCCACCAACTTTCATCAATGAAAGCATCAATGCCACAAAAAGCAATTCTGTCTTCTTTGTCTTGGTAATAGCTAACAATTTAGCATTTGTAGCTTCCTCGACCAGACTACCAGAGAACGGGGGATTTTGTAATACTATATCAAATTTTTCCATATACTCTTTTGCATTCTCATGTTCGAGTAATGAATCCATAGTTATCTGTGGATTTTTGATATTATGAAGGATACAATTCATGTATCCAATACGTGACATATTTGTATCATTATCACATCCATAAAACATTTCATCATTAAATATTTTCTTATTCTCAACATTCATTAATTCATCCTGTTGATGAACCTGGATATATTTCGCAGCTTCTACAATAAAGCCTGCTGTTCCCATTGCTGGATCAATAATTTTTTCACCGATTCGAGGTTTCATCATTTCCACGGCCATATCTATAATATGCCTTGGTGTCCTAAACTGTCCTGACACACCGCTTCCACACATATACTCATACACATCCCCCATTAGATCTGTATTCGTAAAGTTCAATTCTTCATCCGACAGCTTATCCACTACAGATGTCAGCAATCTCTCTTTATCATCAAATCCAAAAGTATATTTTTTCGCATACTCACCAAATTTACCAACAGATTTATTATTTGGATCTTTTATGAAAGGTATAACGTAATTTTTTATCCTATCCGCTAAATCCATTCCATTTAAATTTTTGAAATTTTTCCACCTTAATTCTTTATATGGAATCGTAAACACAATTTGTTCTTTCCCATTTATAAATTCCTTGTACTTATAATCGCCCTTTAGAAAAGTCAATTCACTCTCCTGAGGTTCAATTCCCAAAACAGCAGCCTGTGCTTCTATAGCATTTTGTTTATCGTCAAGCATCTTAATAAACATAAGCGTCGTCAGCTGATTTACTATTTCTGCCGTTTGTGCCATGTTTTCATTATAAAAATCTTGCCATATGCTATTGATCTTATTCTTTAAACTTCCTGTTATCATTTTTCTTTCTCCATCTATACTGTTGTAATAATTCCTGCTCTACTAAGCACAAGGAACCTATCATTGACATAATCGCTTGTTTATCTGCCTAATTTTCACTTAAAAACATTTCATAGTTTCAATGCCAATAAACAGCGCTATAGGCCGAAATACTGGTTTTATTATACACGTATTTCTATTGTTTATCAATGTGAAGCCACACTATCATTCCCATTTGTTAACCATCAAAGCAAGTCCAAAAGCCATCTTTTATGACTTCTGGCTCTTCTTTTCTATCTTACACCCAGATCAGCTCCTCTCTCCGCCTTATCTTTTCCCTGCTTTTCCTGAATTTTCCTCTTATTGATTTCCAATCGTTCATGAATGGACGGTTTCTTTATTTTTACATTTGCTCTCTTCACTTCTGACTGTTTAATTGAAGTCCCTTTCCCTGCAGTCTTCGTATTTTCCATTTTCATCTCTGTAGCTGTTCTGGCTACTCCAACCATACTGTCCTGTTTTTCTGCAATCTGCTGTTCTCTTCGCTCCTGTACACCTTTTTCTTCCAGACTGCAAAAGCTCTGCAGATATGGAAGCACATGGTCCTGCATATCAGTCAGATCTTCCATGTACTTCTTGAACTCTTCATTTCCCTTATTTTTCTGATATCTGATCCAGCTATCATCTGTAAGCCGCAACTCATTCTGTAGTTTTAATTGGCTTATAATACCGCCATTTCCTGTTCCAATATCAATTTTACCTTTAAACTGCCGTAGCATCTTGTCGCTTTTTTCCGCATAATATATGGTAAAAAACATCTGGGCTGTCATAGTAGGCTCATTAGTTCTCGGATTACGTTCTGCGTACCACTCCTTATCCTGCTGTGCAGTCCTGGAGTCCAGATCAGATAATTTCTGACAGCGTGGATTTGCCAGTTCTTCTTTTTCACAGTAATTTACATAGACCATAGGTTCTATATTTGAGGATAAATCCGGTTCATAGAACTTTAACCGTTCTATCAATACCCCTGCACGTACAGACTGCTCACATTCTTCCTCCACGATATCTTTCAAATAAGCAATATAAGAGCCAATATTTCCACTTTGCAGATCCAGCATAACTTCCTGTATGGTGTCCTGCCCTGGCTCTACATGGTCCCGATAGTCATACGGATCAAAATCTTCCGCAATTTCATCCAGTGCTGCAGCCAATTCTTCTGTTGTCATTTTTTCCGGATACATTGCCTCACGCTCATCCTGAATCGGGATGTATTTATAATCTGGCAATGCTTCACGAATCTTCTCCAAACCTTCACGCATCACCGATTGATCCCTTAAAAACCGCACATCATCCAGGAAATCACCGTGTATTGTTGTTCCCATTACAATCCGAATCTCCGCTTCATCAAACAGGCTGTCCTCTGGATCACGATAGATAATCCCCATTCCACTGCCTTTATAAGCATTTTCCGGATTTTCTCTGTACTTCTCGTAGATTGCTGCGATTTCTTTCACATCTGTGCTTTTCTCATAAGCTCCCATATCATGAAATTCGTCGCATTCAGCAGCATAGTATTCCAGATAAGGTTCTTTCTTCGGCGGCAAATTGTTGAGTACATTATCAATCATGTTATAATTGGCTTCTTCCAGTTCTTCTACCTTCGCAAGCGGCTTATACTCTCCCTGACTGTTTTGGATTTCTGCCATCACCGCAGCTTCTACTTCCTCCACTTTTTCCATGAGTTTGTCATAGTCTCCTCGGATTCTGTCCCCTGTCCATCCCTCTTCATTCAAGAGGATATCCGCAACTTCCTCCATAGACTGTTCTGAATTTTCATAGACACCACCATCAATCAGACGGAAATTTTCATCGTAAAAGGAATAATCATACCCTTCTTCTGTCGTCTGGATTGCAAAATACCGTTCATCTACTTCGTATGCCAGCTCATCTAAGGATATTTCTTCTAAATCAAGAAAAGAATTGATTTCCTGAAAACTGATACTGTCTACAAAATGAGCCGTCACATGACCGTTATCATTCAGAACAACCACATCACTGACAGACAGAGAATGTCCCCGAAAATCCGCCGGTCTGTTGATGTTAAATTGTTCAAAAATATCACCCAGAGACATATTTCCTGTCCGTTCTGCCGTATAAACCAGTTCATAATCTTCTTTCCGAATCTGTATCCCATGGCTTTCAATGAAGTTCATATTCATAAATGCGTAGGCTTCTCCTGCAGAACCATCACGAATCTGATAAATACCAAAAGACCGTCCTGTTCCAAGAAGAAGATCTGCTTCTCTTAATGACTGAATCTGCGGATATTTCTTCATTTCCCATTCCAGGTTATGAAAACGCTCCCATTCCGTGGATGGCAGTTGGTAATGCTCCGGTCCTCGTTCAATCTCCATTCGTTCGATGGCGGGTACCGGGCGTGAAAATGTTGTAATCAGATAAATATTTGCTCCTGCATCATAGAATCTTAATGCTTCGTCCCGGTCAACCACACGCATTGGTTCCTGCAGCGGATTTCCAAAATCTTCGCCATAATTATAATCATCCTCTCTGTCATAATCGTTTCGTCTCTGCCATTCCTGCACTTCCATACCAAATAAGCCATCGTGTTCCTGAATCATTTCCCGGCTTGCATATTCTCCTTTGCTGCCATCGCTTTCCAGACAATAAATCTTAGAACCTGTCCGATGGTATTCCAATGCTGCCTCTTTTCTTAATGGAACCATATCGTCTGCCGTATAACCATAATCCAACAGTTCCAGTCTTCCAATCGTCTCGTCCGGTAAATCCCGGATTTCCATCTCTGCACCATACAGGATATCATTCACCCGTTCTTCCTGTGACGCTTCCGTTGCTCTTGCAAGATTTCTTACCAGGCTTCTTACCTTGTCTTCCTCTCCGATCAGGTCTGCATATCGGAAAATATCTTCTTTCACATCCTCTGGGAAGGAAATCCCCCTTCGCTCTGCCCGTTCAATCTGTTCTCTTGCGTAATCCTGCATTTTCTTTGCTTCTTTTCCCATGATCCTGTTCATTACCATATTACTTCCTCCTGTCATATTGAAAAATGGCATAACCAAAGGAGTTTCCTATTCTCCCGGATTATGCCATTTCTGATTATTATTTATTCCAAGCCAATGTCATGCTTTCGGCTTCCCTGGCTTTTTTCACTTCCGTCTCGTTTCGCTTCTTTATAAACCTGTAGTTTTTCATGGATCGAACCTCGTACACGCTTCTCTTCTGGTTCAGCTGCATTTATTTCTTTGCCTGAGTCTTCCGGCTCATCCATATTTAATAAAGCATTCAACTCAGATAACCTTTCCATCATCTGGTTCAGTTCGGCTTCTTTTGGAAACGGTTTGCCAACCTCTTCTTTTGCACTTTTCAGCTGTTCCTGTACCGTCTCCAGTCTCTGCTCCGCTTCTGCCATCTTTTCCGGATAACTTTCCAACAAGTTATTGATACGGGTAATATTGCCCAGTGTATCTGCTCCAAGCTGAATTTTCGATACCGATTCATGTTTCATTGACAGGTAAAATGCTTTGCTCCAGCTGTCAAACTGAACCCGCATATTGAATCCCTGATAATTTCCAACATCCATGGCGGTATCCAATGACTGTATCTCCTTGCAGGCTGCCAGAAGTGCGGTTCCTGCTTCTTTCTTGTCAGTAAATACCTTACCGCTGATTTCCATAAAGAAATGGTCTGCATCTGGAATCTTGTGTTCCTGATAATGGGCGATATCTACCCGATAGCTGTCAATAATTTCTGTCAGCGTTGCGATCTGCTGTGGAAATTTCCGGGCAATGTCATCTTCCAGCCGGTACTGATTATTCATATGGTTGGCTTTTAACAGTTTCAGTTTTGCCACATCTACATCCAATTCCATTTTCTCCTTCACCGCCGGATTACCGGTTGCAAGAGCTTTTACCTCTGCGTAGGAAAGAGCCGCTTCATCCACATCCTCACAGCTTCGTACCGGAGCCTTGCTTGTCATAATCTGTGATATGAATTTCTGTTTGTTCTCGATCAGCTGCCACATATAACTGTCAAATGTGGATTCTGTTACATACCGGAAGATCTGTACTATTTTGTTATGGTTGCCCTGCCGGATAATACGCCCTTCCCTCTGCTCCAGATCAGTCGGTCATTTTTTGCGGACAGTTCAATACATGCCCTTCGGTTCCTCTCCCTACTCCTGCGTTTGCTCTCGTTTGATTTCTCCCTCTGTATCCTCTTAGCACAAGCGGGACAATACTTTGATATTCCAGAGCTGGGGACGTATTCAACACCGCACACCGTACAATTTTTAGGCTTTAACGCCGTCCACCGCTTTGTGGGTGTGATATGTAATTCACCGACAAAGCCGATGAATTTATAGTAAATCTTGATTTCCTGCCTTACTGTCCCGTCCGCAAGTTTCTCACGTTCCGAAACAAGTATCTTGTCTATGAGTGCGTTTATGATGGTTGCGTCCAACTCTTTCAGCCCCTGATAGTTGCGGATTAGGGATAGAAAGTCCCTCACGCCCTGCGATTTCTCATAGCTGTCATTGAGCGTTTCCGTTACCTCTTTCAGCCGTGCTTCAATTTCAAGCTGCTCTTTCTGGTATTTCCCCGACATCATCTCAAAATTCCGCTCCGTGATACGCTCCATTACCTTGTCCTCATAGAGAGAGGAAAACAGCCTGTCAAGCTCCGCAAGGCGTTTGTTCAGCTTCTTCTTTTCTTTCTCTAATGATTTCGCCCTGCTCTGGTCTGTTTCCGTGAGCCGCCTTTCTATGGCTCTGACCGCCTTTTCATCATTGACCGCCATATCCGCAAAGCGGTTGATGTCGGCAAGGACGGCATTGAATAAGTCCCTCGCTTCAATGCTGTGTGCGGTACACATAACATTGCCATATCTGCCATAATTATTGCAGGTGTATTGTACGCAGTCGATGATGTCGGGGCGTTTCCTCCTGTTGGCACTCGCCGCCCGCATCGCATAGCCGCAGTCCGCACACTTGATAACGCCCGAAAAGATATTCTCAAATCCCCCTGCGTTCTGCTCCCGCCTGCGGCTCGTCATAAGCTGCTGTACGGTGTCAAATTCCTCCTGCGTGACTATCCCCTCATGGGTGTCTGGTATCACTTCCCATTCTTCGGGCAGCTTAGAGGGGCGTTTCTTGCTTTTCATGTTGGCTGCAATCCGCTTGTAGCCTGCAAGGTTGCCCGCATATATCGGGCTTCTTAAAATGCCCCTCACGCTGTTCTCGCTCCAAATATAACGGTTTTCCTCGTTATCCTCAAAGTACCGCTCATAGCCTGTTGCCCCTTGCTCCACCGCATAAGCGGCAGGGCGTAGGATATGCTGTTTGTTGATGTGCTTGCGGATTTTGGCGATGCCGTTGCCCGCTAACGCAAGGTCGAATATCTCCCTTACCACATGGGCAACTTTGTCATCTATCAGCAGATGGTTGTGGTCGGCAGGGTCTTTGACATAGCCATAAGGGGCTGTTGTTCCCATGAATTTCCCCTGCTGAAACCTCGCACGGTACGCCGATTTTATCTTGACTGACACATCGGCAGAATACATTTCGTTTAGGATGTTGCGGAAAGGCGTGATGTCCATAGCGGATTTGTTTAAGGTGTCCACGCCGTCATTGACCGCTATATACCTCACGTTATGCTCTGGGAAAAAGACTTCCAGATATAACCCACAATCAAGATAGTTCCTCCCCAGACGGGATAAATCTTTTGTAATCACGCAGTTTATCAGCCCGTTTTCAATGTCCTTAATCATATTCTGGAAACTTGGTCTTTGGAAATTTGTTCCAGAGTAGCCATCGTCAACATACGTTTTTGCTAAATGCCATCCCTGCCTTTTCACATAATCCGTGAGGATGGATTTTTGTGTCGCAATGCTCGCACTCTCGTTATCCGTGCCATCGTCCTTTGATAAGCGGCAGTAAATGCCGACTTCATAAATCTTGTTCTCCGTTCTTATTCCTGCCATACTGTAAAACCTCCATATCTGTCCTAACGTTTTCATGTTCCATTGCGTACATTCTAAGCGGACAGCCCCTCATTGTCGAAGGTGTCGCCCTCGGCAATCTTCTTCCGAATATCCTCGGAGATAATCGGGACAAACGCTTCTGCAACGGTCTGTGTGCCGATATATTCTCGACTGATAATCATTTGTACTTGCCCTTTTGGCACAATACGCTTTCTTCTTCCAGTTGTTTTCCTATCCTCGCCCATACTTAAATCTTCCTTTCCAGACAGGGCAGGAGAACGTCTGGAAACGCCCCGCCCTGTCAATCAGATACCATCAATCCCCGCTGTTTACTTCTTTCTGTAATGCTTCAAGGAGTGCCGCTGCTTCATCAGCGTTCAACGTGATACCCTTTCCGCACTTCTCACGGTTCGGGGAAAAGCTGCGGATGTCATATTTCGGCTCTCTCCCGTTCCATGAAATAAGATTGATTTCCTTTGTGTAGCCGCTGTCACTCGCAGACAATACGGCGATTTCCTTTACAATCTCATACTGGATTTCTTTCATTCCTTACCTCATTCTCCTTAAAATTCTGTCTTTCTTCTGTTCCAAATTCCTGCATTTACTTCCCGAAAAAAGAAGGTTAGCGGCTGTCCCTGCTCCGTTTTCTCTGCAACTCACGTTCCAGAAGTCGGATGATGGTTTCCTCCATCTGCTTCGGCGTTGTGTCCTTCGGAAAGTATTTTTTCAGTTTGCTTGTGTTGATTTTCAAGGTTTCTTTCTGGTTTCCCTTTTCCTCCGTCATAATGGAAAATATCATATCCATGTCAAGCTGCCCGCTCTGGCTCATGCTTTTCATCCGCTGTGCCTGTGAGAGTGAGGGCGTTGCTTCTTCGCTCTCCATCGTGGCAAAGAGATTTTCCTGCTCGTCTTTCTTCAAAAAGGACAGTTCCACCGCAGGTGTGAGGGCGATTTTCCCCTCGTCCACCATCTGCAAAATCGGCGGTATCAGTTCCGTCAGGCGGATAAAACGCTGGACGGTCATCCTGCCCACGCCGAAGCCCTGTGCCACTTTGTCGTCCGTCCGCAACTTCGTCACAACTTGTGACGAAGTTAAGTCTGTGCGGAAACCCTGCCGCTTCATGGCTTCGGATTTCATCCTGTAGGCAAACGCCCGCTCCGATGGCAGGATATTTTCACGCTGTAAATTACTGTCTACAAGGGTGATGATGGCTCGGTCACGGTCTAAGGGCAGGACAAATGCAGGCACGGTATTTATACCTGCAAGTTCGGACGCACGGACACGCCGCTGCCCCGCAATCACTTCATAACCGTTCCCGTCCTCTTTCGGGCATGTGATTATCGGCGTGACAATGCCAAATTCCTTGATGCTTTCCGCTAACTCTGACAGCGTTTCATCCTCCACAACATGAAACGGATTGTCGGGAAACGGGTATAAATCTTTGGTCTTTAACACCTTAAAATCCTGTTTCTTCATTCACTTTTTACCTTTCTCTTGATTTGTTTCTGCCTGTTCTCTGTAATTCTTCCAACACTTCTGGCGGTATCTTTGAGAGCAGCCGCCCCATCTGCTCGTTGGTTCTCTGCAATTCAAATATCCTCTGGTTGGCTTTCTGCACCTTTAATTCCTGCTCGTACTTTTCATCACGCATACGCCCTGCATAGTCGGCTTCCTGCCCGATTTGCTCCTTTAAGCTGTCGATATACGCCTGCTGTCTGCCGATTTCCTTAGAGAATTTCTCCACTTCGGGCAGCCATGCGGCAACCAGTTCCAGAGCCTTGTCACGCTTTTTCCCTGCGTTAAAGGCGTTGATGTCGGACAGGGCAGACACGATTTCCCCATACTGCTTATCAAGCCTGCCGCCCAACTTATAGAGCCATGTGGGGACGTGTTTCCGCTTGGTTTCCATCGAAGATTGACCTCTCTCAAGCTGATTCCAACGTGAGGACATCCGCTCATGGTAGGCGGTCTGCCACTCCGACAGGCTCTTTTGATTGCCTAAAATTGTTTTGGCGGACAGCTTATTGTCTGGTGTAATCGGCACAAAGCAGAGGTGCATATGGGGCGTTCTCTCGTCCATGTGGACGACTGCGGAGAGGATATTCTGCTCCCCGACACGCTCCGAAATGAAATCCAGAGCCATCGTAAAATACGCTTTCTGTTCTTCGGGCGGTAACTGGTTCATAAATTCTGGTGAAGCCGTGATGAGCGTTTCCACCATCATCACGCTGTCTTTCCTTGTCCTGCACCCTGCTTCGGCTACCTTTCGGTTAATCTCTTTCTTATAGGTGTACTTTGGCGGTGCGACAAGATGATAGTTATTTTTAGAGCGTTCCATGTCGATATCTGGGTTGCTTTTGTAGGCTTCTTTCTTCCGCTCGTTGTGGCGTTCGCAAGCCGCAACGCCGCCCGCTTTGCGTTTCTGGAAACGCAGGATTGCATAGGGCATAATCCATCATCTTCCTTTCTTCGGCGGGTAACTGCCCTTTGGGTGACAGCGGTGACGGTGGTGACGGCAGTTTTGGGATGCCCCCTGCCGATTGCCGTAACTGTCACCCTTATCCCCTGCATGACGGTCATGACGATGGTGACGGTGTTTTTGGGATACTCCCTCGCAAGAGCTGTAACCGTCATGCCGCCGTTCTTTTATCCGAAGCCGCAAGGCGTAGGATAGCAGGGCGTAAGACCTGCCATAAGGGAGTCCAGAGGGAACGTCTGGCACACGGCTCTTTGCAGGGCAAAGTGTAGTGTGTTACACCCTGTAAACGCAGTCGGAAAAATCGGAGAGATTTTTCTGACCGCAGGGGTGATTTTACACGCCCGAAAAGGGCGGGTGAATCCCACGCCTGCATTTTGCGTTTGCGGGGTGTTCTCCCGTAGGGATGACAGCGGCAGGGTATCCTAAAATCACTGTCACTGCCGTCACCGCTGTCACCCGCAGGGCAGAGCCGCCAACTTTACATGGCTTTAAGCGTCAATGACAGTAACAGGGGGTATCCCAATATCGCTGTCACCGCCGTCACCGCTGTCACCCGCCCTCCTTGCAAGGGCAATCTGCCTGCCGTCTTTCCTGCGGCTGTACTGGTAGCAGATACGGTTCTCGCTTAAAAATGTGGTGTGATATTCATTCAGCCATTTCGTAATCACCGTGGGTATGGTTTCCGTTTCCCCCATAGCGGCTAACAGCTCCGTTGCCGTGCCTGCCCATTCTTCCTTATCCCTCATAAAATCCACCAACCGAAAAAGGACATCTGGTATCGTTTCTTTCGCAAGCTGCTCCTGCGTTTTCCTCTCCACAAGTTCCCAACTGCAATCACGGAAACGGAGCGTGTATTCCTGATAGGGCGTGTCCCTGCCCGTTACATACAGCTTGGCGGTGTCAGATGCCCGTTTCTCCTTTTCCAGAACAAAGGTAGCGTCCGCACTCCCCGTTAAGCCTGTCGTCCCAGACACCTTGTTGAACACATCGCTGTCATTCTGCTTTCGGATGTGGTGTACGACAATGACCGCCAGAGAGTGCCTGTCGGCAAAATCTTTGATTAGGGAGATGTCCCCATAGTCGCTTGCATAGGCGTTGTCTTTTGAAGCTGTACGGACTTTCTGCAAGGTATCAATGACAATGAGCCTGCTGTCTGGATAGTCTTTCAGATAATCCTCAAGCTGCACGATAAGACCGTCTGACAGCTTGCAGCTTGCCACGGCAAAATGAAGCCGCCCGCTCGCTTCGTCCGTCAAACGGAACAGCCTGTCCTGTATGCGGCAGAACGTGTCCTCAAGGCAGAGGTAAAGCACATCGCCCTCCATTGTCGTCATGTCCCATAAGGGGATTCCCTGCGACACGCATAAGCACAGCTTCAGCATGAGCCAGCTCTTGCCTATCTTCTGTGAGCCGCAGAACAGCGACAAGCCTGTGGGGATAAGGCTGTCCACCACAAAGGACGGCTTCTCAAGCGGCTCATAAAGGAGCGTTTCGGCGTTGACTGTCTGTAACTTCTGCATGGGTTTCCTCCTTTCGGGCAGTTATCTTGTTTTTGTTGCACATAGGCGTTGACCTCCTTAAAAATAGATTTACTCCCACGAAAAAAGTGAGAGTATGTAATACCGCCAATCCCACACAAATAAAAAACAGATTTCTTTTTCGGGCGGTGTCGGTCATGGTTGGAGATATTTCCTCATTTCCGCTTTTACTTTCTTCTTTGCAACAGCAACGGATTTCTGTATTGCAGAAGCGGTGCAATGCTCCATAGCGGCGATTTGGTAAAAATTGAACTCATACTCGTAGTAGAGCAGGAAACGTCGCCTTTGTATCTCTGGCAGTCTGTCAACCGCCTTACAGAGCAGTTCCGCCCGTTCTGCTTCAATCATTTGTTCCTCAATGCTCTTAGGCAGCTTTAACGCCCGCCTGTTCAGCGTTTCGTCCCATACTTCCGAAAACTCCCTGTGCCGCTCGTCCCATTGGAGAAGATTCCTGTTCCTGCGTTCCATCTGCCGAAATTCAAAGAATAACTGCTCGGATACTTCCAGTTCGTGGTGTTCCCCCTGCCCGTCCTTAAAACTGATAAAATACCTTATACCGCTTTCCGTGGATTCCTCCCGAAGCGTGTACGCCTTAGCTTTATATGCCATCCCGTTTTCCTCCTGCCAAAAATAAGCGGGGAGATTCCACTCCCCACCCAGTAGCCCGCAGAATAATGGGATGTATTAGACGCTTACAAAATTTTCCGAAGCTTCTTCCGCAGATGGTCTAACCTCGCATAGATGGCACCAGTCGTCAAATGCACAAGTGGGGCAATCTCCTTTGTGGAATACCCCTGCATTTTCAGCAGGACGATTTTCAAGGTACGCCCGTCCACCGTGACTAATACTTGATAGAGATTTTCGCTCTCAATCTCGTCCAGTAACTCCGCAACTGTATTCACCTCCGCTTGCCGCTCCCTGTCTGCCATGTCCTCAAGGTATTCCGCAACGTCATTCGTCCATCGGTAAAACCGCCTGTTGGAATTGAAGTCTGCCCTGTCCGCTATGCGTATCTGCTCAATGGTCACTTCATCAACGCCGCACTCACGCAGCAGCTTTTCCTCCGCTTCTTTCCAGATACGCCATTTCCTGTCCTCCCGTCCGTGGTTGTATGCCATTCTTTCTTCCTCCAATCAGAATTGATTGAGAGGGCAGAGAAAAGCCCCCTCATTTTCCCAAAGGAAAAAACAAGGGGGCTGAACGCCTTAAATTTTAATTTTCTATTATCTTTCTTAGTTTTCTTAGGATTCTGGCTTTGCGTTTGTTCACAACGCTCTGGGTTATGCCTAACCTCGCCCCGACTTCACGCTCGGAAAGTCCGTCAAAAAAGATTGCCTGTATCAACTCCTGCTCACTATCCGACAACAAAGGCAGGGCGGCTTTCAGCCTGTCCACCATAACAGCATTGACAACGGTTTCCGCAATGTCCGCCGCTTCATCAGCGATAAAGTCCAGAGGATTCCCCTCGCTGTCCGTAAATCCGTCCAGAGATAGCAGGCTGTTCCTCGCATCTAATTTTTGCAGGTAACGCCACCGCTCCCTGTCACGGTAGAAGTCCGCATATTGCTCCCTTACGACTTCAAGCAGACAACCTTGGACGGGGATAAACAGCTTGTCCATATATCCCTTGTCGGCTTGCCTGCGGCGGCAGAAATCCGTATAGGACAGTTCCACATAGCCGCCGCTTTCTTTGATATATACTTTTCTTGGTGCGTATTTCACCGCTAATACCTCCAATCTGAATTTTTGAAATGTAAAAATCCAGATGGAGAGGCGGGGAGCGGCAACGCACACCAGAAACAGCCCTGCGGCACTTTCCAACAAAAAACGACAAAAGAAAAACCGCAAAGGCTCTGTGACCTTCACGGTTATGGGAAATACAAATTCTGTTGTATGGAGATTGTACTTCCACTTTCAAGGTGAGAAGTACCGCTGCACTGGCAGAAATTTTTTTAACTGGTTTCCTGCCATTCTCTGATATGCTATGTATTGATAAATTTTACTTCGTATGAGCAGATGAATAACCGCCCGAAAAAAGAACATAAAAAAATCCCTCCAAATTTAAAAACAAATTCAGAGGGTAATTTAGGGTATAACAAAATAACCCACCCGAATATCGTTTTTTTTATTTGGTGAGTTTGTTCTTTCAAATACGAAACAAAAAGAGCCGATGATTCGTGAATTGTTCCACAATTTCATCGGCTCTGCGTCTTAAGCGTCTGGCTCTTTGATGACAGTTATCTTCAAGTTGTCAACTTTAATCAAGCTTTCTTGTCTGCATTTTGGACAATAAAGGGGATAATTCTCCAAAACAGTGTCCTTCCTAATTTTATTACGGGTTTTGCTCCCACAAACAGGACACAATATCCATTCGCATTTCATCATAATTAGTCTCTAATCCTTTCAAATCTCATTTTATATGACTTTTGCAAGCTGTTAAGCTAACTTGTGGAACATATGCCGAACCTTATCTATACGGCTATTCGGGCGGCGGGGTTGGCAAATAAATTTACCAATAGCTGGCTGGTATCCTTTTAACTCTGTCAAGCAGACTCCCTGCCCATTTGTGAAATAAGTTAAATCGTTCCTGTATTCTTGAATACATCTGGCAGGGATTTCTCCTTTCAGAATGACCTCGTCATTCTTTACCTGAGTACTTACAATATCTGCACAATACCTTGGGGCATCATGATACGCCCGTGAGAGATATTCCTGCGGTGCATAAATTTCAAAGTGGAGATATGGCTCTAATAGTTCTGTCCCTGCTTTTTTTAAAGCCTGCTCCAATACGATAGGGGAAAGCAGCCGAAAGTCTGCGGGGGTACTTACAGGACTATAATACAATCCATATTCAAAACAGATTTTACAGTCTGTCACTTTCCATCCATACAGCCCCTGCTCGCAGCCATAAAGAACCCCCTCCATAACCGCATTTTGGAACGATTGGTTTAAATATCCAAGTGAAACTCTGCTTTCATACTGCACTCCGCTTCCAATAGGGAGCGGCTCTATGGACAACCCGACAGAAGCCCAGAAAGGATTTGGCGGGACTTCTATGTGGATGGTATATTCTGCTTTTCTAAGCGGTCTTTCCATATATATAACAGTAGGCTCTTTTATTTCTGCCTCCACATGGTATTTTTCCTCAAGGATGGCACAAATGACTTCCATCTGCACATTCCCCAAAAAAGAAAGTATAATCTCATGCGTTGTAGTATCCACATAATATTTTAAAAGAGGGTCGCCATCTGAAATTTCTGTAAGTGCCCCAAGCAATATTTCCCGCTGTTCAGATTTCTTTACTGCAATCGTTGTTTGGAGCATAGGGAGAGGATTTTCAATAAATTTTCTCTGCGGCAACAGCATTTCGTTCCCCAAAATACTGTTTAGCTGCAAAACATCATTTGGTAAAATTACAATATCACCAGAGCAGGCTGTATCGGATGAATATAATTCACCGTTTGTCGGAACACACATCTCTGTGATTTTTATTTTCTCTTTTTCAGATATTTTAATAACATCCCTCAAATGCAATGTTCCGCTATATATACGCACATAAACAAAACGCCGCCTTTTCTCTGAATATTCAATCTTAAAAACCTGCCCGCATAGTTCAGATTGACCTTCAGGCGTTGATGAATAAAACTTACTGGCAATCACTTCTATAAGCTGCCGAATCCCCAGATTGTTTTTAGCACTTCCGTGATAAACGGGAAATAACGTTCCGTTTTGGAATCTCCTGTTTTCTTCCTGTTCCAGTTCTGACATTTTAAACGGTTTCCCTGACATATATTTCTCTAATAGTTCATCGTTTCCCATAATTACCGCATCCCACTGTTCCATATCGTCATTGTCCGTTACATTTATATGGGGATGCTGCCCAACCTTTTGCTTCACTATAATTTCCGAAGAAAGCTTTGCTTTCATTTCTTGATATACCATTGGCAAATCAATCCCCTCTTGGTCAATTTTATTGATGAAAAAAATTGTCGGAATCTTCATTGTCTGTAGTGCATGAAACAGTATACGGGTCTGTGCCTGTATGCCATCCTTTGCAGAAACTAATAATACTGCTCCGTCTAATACGGATAAAGAACGGTATACTTCCGCCAAAAAATCCATATGGCCTGGCGTATCTATAATGTTGACTTTTACATCCTCCCACTGAAAAGATGTCACTGCTGTCTGGATAGTGATTCCCCTTTGACGCTCCAAATTCATTGTATCTGTCCTTGTTGTGCCTTTATCTACGCTCCCTGGTTCTGCAATTGCACCACTGGTATACAATAAACTCTCCGTTAATGTTGTCTTTCCTGCGTCAACGTGAGCCAGAATGCCTAAGTTAATTATTTTCATGTGATTTTCCTCCTATCAACACCCAAAAAAGGGCATAAAAATACCCAGTGATAAATACTCCTATCACTGGGTAAATAACTCCAATAGCCCCAAAACACTTATATGTTTTCGGGCATATAAAATTACATGATAAAAGTATTCTTAAACTGGGTACAAAAAACTAAGCCCCATATTAAAAGTGAAACGGGACTGCTACTTTTTGTTCCCACTATCAAATTGACAGTTTATTTAAGAATACCTTGCCGCATATTTATTAACTCCTTGTATAATACTGAATCTAATTATATTCCTTAACCCTTTATTTGTCAAGCTGACAAACTAAAGCAGAAAAAGCGGCAGGATTTCCCCCTGCCACTAATCATCTGTTTATGCAAAAATAATTTCCTTTTCCACAATCTCCCTCGCACAAGCCCTTATGTTATTGAGGCATCCTGTCCATTCTAAGGCGTTTTCTGCCTTTAGCTGTTCCGTTATGCCCTGTGCCTGTTTCATACCCTCTATGAGCCTTTCAAAGCGTTCCTGTGCCTGTCTGTCAATGTCGGCAAGGTAAGCGTTAAGTCTGCCGCTTGTAAGAAGATTGGTGTATGTAACTTTGCAGTGATGCTTCAGATAATCCAAATGCCGCTGTCCCCAGATGCCTATCGGCTGTTCTTCTTCGGCGGGTACAGTTAAGCACGGTATTAAATAATCGCCTTGCCTTTCGTATTTGCCGCCCATTTCCTCAAAAATTGTCTTTGCCATTGTCTGTTACCTCCACATTCTTTTTTATTTTGAATGTCCGCAAAATCCGTCCTACATCTGACGGTTTCCAGCCAATATCCAGATGATGCAGGGCGATCAGACGATCCTATAGTGATAGGTAATCCTTTGATGTTATCTCCAGATTTTCCCCCACTTCACACCGGACGTGAGAGTTTCCCCTCATCCGGCGTTCCATCATCAGTAACTTCTACTTTTTAACATCGTAACTTACAGTTCCTTATCAAGTGCTTTTACGTCTATTTCCTCTAATCCTGCATTTTTTCTTATGGTATTTACTTTCCGTCTTTGATTACTTTCCAGTTTGTATTTGTTTAGAATACGCTTGATTTCTTTGTTGTCCTGACTTTTTATCAGCCTTTCCATCTCTTTATGCACAATAATCAGATTATTATATTTATCATCACCGCCACAAGATTTTGGTATTTTACGGACACACCGCATATTTTCCAAAGTTAGAGGCAGCTTGCAAATTGCACATTTTCCTCTTTGTGCCACAAACAGCGAAACGCAGTTATCATTAAATTCTACAGTTTCATTACTGATAGGGTTTCTCATAAGTTCATGCACCCTCTCTATATCTACAGTTTCTAATTGTTTGTGTATTTCTTTTCTTCCCTCAGCTGTATATTTATTTACTACAGCCTTTTTGTGGAGCGGAACACGATGTTGCACATATCCTATTGGGACTAATGGCACACCGTTTATAAATCGCAGTTCTTTACTTTTTCCATATCTTTCTGAAAGATATGGTGTTAATGCTTCGTTAGTTCTGCGTTTCACTCTTGTATTTAATCTGATTTTTATGCTTGTCTTGATTTCATAGGCTAAAGTCTGTATATCTGGATTTACGCACGTTGCCATGCTGTAATAATTCTGCATTCCCATGACAAAGCTATTATAATCCCGAATTGCATACTCACCGGCTCTGCTTCCATTCGTTTTCTGTATTGCTATGATTCTCTCTTTTGCGTTGGTTTTTATTTTCTTCAAAGCCTTTTCTGAGATATGTGATTTTACTACATACTTATCGACTGGCGGTTTACATTTTGTGTCCTTGCCTTTCTTATGCACTTTTATCCTAAATCCTAAAAATTCCGAATAACTGTGTTTTAGATTGACAATTTTTGATTTTTCTGGACTAATATCCAGTCCTAGCCTTGTTTTGAGCCATTGTTTTGTGGCTTCAAACATTACAACCGCATCTTTGTGTTTCCTGCAAAAGATTTTAAAATCATCAGCGTACCTTACGATGAAGCACTCTTTTAATGTGCTGTTCCGCAAAGCCCTGTACTTCTTTGATTTCGATTGAGTTCCATTCGCCTTTATTGCTTCTTTATAGACGTGTCTTGTAGGCATAAATTCCCACTGGCTGGCAATCCACCAGTCAAGTTCATTCAACACCACATTCGATAACAATGGTGAGATAATCGACCCTTGAGCTGTGCCTTTCTCTGGAAAACCGATTTCTGCAATTTCTCCTTTTAACATGGCTGAAATAATACTAATGAGCTTTTTATCCTGTATTCCTATCGTCCACAACTGTTTTAATAGTTTTCCGTGGCTGACATTATCGAAAAATCCTTTAATGTCAATATCCACCACGATATACAGTTTGTTGCTCTGTATAAGTTTCTCTGCCTGTGCAAGTGCATTTTCCACACCTCTATTTGGGCGGAATCCATTGCTTCTATCGTGAAATTTTGCTTCACATATCGGCTCTAACACTTGCAGAATACATTGCTGTATCAGCCTGTCTTCAATCGAGGCAATCCCAAGTGGCCTTTTCTTTCCATTACCTTTGTCAATCTCCACTCGTCTGATGGCTTTCGGCGTGTACCATTCCAGTTTGTTACGGACAAGTTCGATGACCTCTTTTTCAGTCATTTTTGCTAAATGCTCTATCGTTTTTCCGTCAACCCCCGGCGTGGTACTTCCATCATTTTTTTTCATGTTTCGATAGGCGAGTTTGATATTTTCTTCCATCAAAATCAATTCCATCAGGTTTCTAAATTTCCTGTTTTCTAAACTTTTCTGGTATAGTTCGTCAAATATCTCCTGCAATCCATAATACTCAATGTTTCTTAGAGTCTGACGTTTCAGCACTTTCTTCGGCACTGCCAAAGTCGGCTGTCCGCCTTTCTTAGTCTTACTCGAACCTTTGATTCATTACGAATTAAATTTCGATTCTTACTGATTGACTGGAGCCTATCCCTCCACGGCTTATTATCACCGCTTCATTGGTACTGTGGCTCCACTTTCAGTCAGATAAAAGCAGGTTATACTAATGTCAATCGCTTTCCCTGCTAACACTTCATTGCGTGTAAACACTCCGTGTTCTGACCTTCCCTTGTTCCGATATTCCTATCTGTTCATGCCGCCCTTAGGTGTAGCCTATAAGCCTGTATGCTTGCCAGTGCCTGTAACACTGTAAGGTATTTCATAACGTCCATTTTTACTTTACCTCACATACCCCGTAGATTTACGGTTATGACATTTCTGCCATATCACGCTTTAGACTCGTACACTCGGCTGTTCGTCTGCTGTTTTACCAGCTATCCTCACCATAGGCAGTTTATAGACCTCCGGCATATAGGACACACCATCCACCTCTGGACAGCTTTCGACAACTTAATGTTTCGGTGCCTCTCTGCCGACTTCAACGAGCTTCGCACATACAGCGTTTTACACCGCCTTTGCACGTCGTAGTATCAAGGGGAGCGTTTCAGGGCGTTACCCCATCATTCCACTCCTCGGAATATCAGTTAGCTGAATAGATTCAGCCGTCGATTTTAGTTCTAATACAGGATTTATCCCACATTAGAGTTTGTACGACAACAAGTCGCACGCACATTGGTACCGGCACCCATCTTAGCAGTGGAACCAATTAAAAAACGAACCTGCCCGGATTTTACTTTTCCAAACAACTCCGTTTTCTTTGCTTCTGTATTCGCATCATGAATAAAGGCTATTTCCTTCTCCGGCACTCCTCTCTCGATCAGCTTCTGCTCTTCCAGTTCTCTGGAACACTGTTTCATAGCATACACAGCCTGACAGATATCATGGATTTTTTCGCAATCTACAGATCGCAAATGCTGATCCAGAGTTACTAAAAATCTTTGCCAGTCATCCAGTTTCTGGCTGACCTGCATCATACACTGAAACAATTCTGCGGCTTCGCACGCTGCAGATAACACAACATTCTTATTATTGATACTCCCATCGGCATTTCTCATATGACCGATCATATACGCCTGATCTACTGAAACCATCTTTCCTCTCCTCCTATCTAAACGGCATTTCCTCTTCCATACCCTCCGGGATCTCTAAAAATCCCTCAGCATCTGCCGGAAGTGGTGGTCTGTCTGACATCTTTGCACCGGCAAATTCAATCCGGTTGGCATAGATTTCCGTGGTATAAACCTTTTTGCCAGTTTCTTTATCTTCATAGTTTCCAGTAACAATCTCACCTTCGACCATTACTTTTGTTCCCTGAACCAGATAGTCCCTGGTAAATTCCGCTTTTTTCGCAAAAGCTTTGACAGGAATAAAACTGACATCATCGGAATAATTTCTTCTCACCGCCATAACAAATTTGGCAATCTTATGAAGTCCTTTCTCATTTTCGACTTCGTTGTATCCGGGATTTCTTACCAATCTTCCCGAAATAATTATTGTATTCATTGGCTTCTCTCCTTCCTACGCTTTCATTGTTTTATAACAGATTCCAATGCAGGGACCGCATTTGCCATAAGCACAGCCGTAGCATTCATCTTTTTCCAGTTCTTCCTGCTTCATTTCACCAGCAAACATGTCAAGCAAGGTAGTATATACCTTTTTTACAGCCAGATATTTTTCTTCTGCCTTTTCCATCTTTTCCCTGTAAAATGGAATCAATCTTCTAAGAAGCGGATGAAAATGTTCCTCTTCATCATCCCAGGCACAGGTTTTCATCATACAACGTGGCTGTTTCTCATAGCTTCCCAGATAATATGGGCAGAATGTACATCCCCGTTCCTTCAACATATCTGTCGGAATAACCGGCATCTGTCCTTTAATTTCCTTTGTAACATGCTTGTTCTCAATTCGTTCTCTCATGTAAATTCCTCCTAATTTCTATTGCAAAAAGGATTTTCCCTTGTATTGCCTGCTTTTGAGCACAAAAAAAGAGGCAGACTTACGATTTTTACTTCGCAAGCCTGCCTCTTATCAAATAATCACTTTATTTCTGAACAATATATCGTATAAGAACATATATTGCCCGAATCACATACACCGGAATCATGATACTTCCAATCAATGCTCCAATGATGACACTTAATGCAGCCATACCTAATATTGCTGTGGTATCCATCCCTTTCGGAATTAAAATCAGCCGCATTTTATGTATTCCAAACGGAAGTCCGGCAAGAAATATCCACCAGAACCAATCTGTTTGTCCACTGACTTTCATAATTATTTCTATCATCCAGAACCAGAATACCATGAAGCTTAATGGTAAAAACGTCTTCTTGATCACATCCTCGATTGTCATTTTCCTATTCCTTCTTTCTACCTTCTTCTGCCACCTCTTGTTATCCATAACCAGATTGTTTGTTTTTTCTACATACATCAAATACCGTATCAACGCTTTCTGATGTATACTGTCAATTTGATTCTCCACTCTTCTCTCTCCCCTCTGCCCATGTTTCCAAGAGCTTGAAAATCACTTCTTCCATTTGTTCCTTTGAATAATCAACCGGAAAATACTTTTTCAACTTTGTTTCAGGAATTTGTACCTGAACTTCTTTCTCCTGTTCTTCTCTCATACAAATCTTGTCTATCGTAAGATAAGTAAGAGCTTCCTGTTTGGATATTTTCTTTAATTGTTCTGCCTGTTTCATTGAAGGTACCATGTTATGGGTGTTCATATATTGAATCAGTAGCTGCTGTTCGTCTTTCTTTAAGTAAGACAACTCAACTGCCGTATTAAATGGAAGTTTCTTGATATCCGTCAGATACAACAACTCAGTAATCAATTCTGTCAGATGAATATATCTTAAAACCTGTCTGGCACTATCTTCCGTATTTTGACTGACTTCTTCAGCTGCTGACTTTTTGCCAACTCGACAAGAAGTTAAATCAGTTCGTTTCCCTTGTCGTTTCAAAGCATCATACTTCATCTTATAAGCAAAGGCTTTTTCGCTGAATAATAGTTCTTCCCTCTGGATATTTGAGTCAACCATGATTACCGTAGCTTCATCATCCGTAAGATCTTTGATGATCACAGGCATTTTCTGTATCCCTGCGATCTCACAAGCTCTTCTACGGCGATGCCCGGCAACCAGTTCATATCCGCCGGCAGATCTCATTCTCACAATTCCCGGAACTAAGACTCCATATTCGGTTACACTCTTCACCAATTCTTCCATTTTCTTATCATTTTTCACCTTAAATGGATGATTTGGAAAGGAGTGCAAACTACTGACAGATACTTCGCAAATCCCATTTGCACCATCTCCGGTCGTTCCAAATAATTCATCTAACGGTTGCAGTGAAATAGGTGTTGTATTCTTTTTACTTGACATCAGCAAGAACCTCCTCCGTCAGTTTTTCAAAAGCCAATGCAACATTCCCTCCTGGTTCATATTTATAGATACTTTCTCCCTCTCGAACTGCCTCTTTCATTCTGACCGAAAAAGGGATATAGCTCTCAAATATGCGGAGCTGACTGCCATAAACATTATGAAGTAAATCCATATTGTCTCTGGCGTCTTTTGTTCTGGCATTTACCAGGCTGAAAAGAATTCCTGATATCTGAAGTGTTGGGTTGATCTGTCTTCTTACTTTTCCGATTGTTTTCAATAACTGCTGCAACCCTTTAATTGGAAGATAAGAAGCTTCCACAGGGATCAAAACTTCATCTGAAGCCGCAAGAGCATTGATTGTAATCATTCCCAACGAAGGCATACAATCAATCAGAATATAATCATAGCGATCTTTAACTGTATTGATTATCTGTTTTAAGATAAATTCTCTGCTCATCGCATTAACCAGCTGAACCTCTATTCCTGCAAGTTCGATATTAGAACAGATGATGTCTATTCCTTCCTGCTGGTGACGGATGAAACAGTCCTCCGGAATATTCTGATCTCTCAGAGACATTTCCATCAATGCTGTCAATGTCTGATCACTATCATCACAATCACGATATCCAAAACTGGCTGATACGTCGGACTGTGGATCTGCATCCACGATTAACACTTTTTTATTCTTGCGTGCAAGTCCTGCTCCCAGGTTTGCTGCACATGCAGATTTACCTGTTCCACCTTTTTGATTAACAATAGAAATAATTCTTGTCATCATTTTTCCTTTCCGGATCTAAAAGAAAAATAACAAAAATTTCTTACGAAGATTTGTACGAAAATTTATACGATAGTTTTTACGAAAATACGAAAATGAAAAGTTGCATTATAAATCGCTTTATAGTTAACTACCGAAATCGCCACATTTTTCTTAAAAATCATGCGAAGTTTGCGTTAAGAAGTTCGTACGCAGGTTTTACGAAAACCATGACGAACATTTTACGAAAATCCGCTTAAAAAGTTACATGAATTTATAATGCAATACATGAAGTGGTGTATATAAGAAAAACCCTTGAAAATACTGGATTTTCAAGGGTTTTAAGACTCTTTTTAAAGTTCTGCAAAAATCAGATTACTGTGCCATCTGCTTTGCAACTTCCTCAGCGAAGTTCTCTTCCTTCTTCTCGATTCCGTCGCCGGTCTCGTAACGAACGAATCCTTTGATAGTGATCTTAGCGCCGTTCTCTTTAGCAACCTGTGCTACGTAGTTTCCAACGGACTGTTTTCCGTCTTCTGCTTTAACGTAAACCTGGTCAAGAAGGCAGATCTCTTTGAGCTCTTTCTTGATACGTCCCTGGATCATTCCCTGGATAACCTTCTCCGGTTTCTGGGATTCCTTAGGATCGTTCTGAATCTGAGCCATAAGGATTTCTTTCTCATGCTCGATATACTCAGCGCTTACTTCGCTGTCGCTTGTGTAAAGAGGTTTCAGAGCTGCAACCTGCATTGCAACGTTCTTAGCCATCTCTTTCACAGCGTCGTTTACAACGTCTGTCTCAACGTCAACAAGAACGCCGATCTTTCCGCCCATATGTGTGTAAGAAGCAACGAAACCATTCTCCTCTTTCATCTGAGCAAATCTACGGATGTTCATGTTCTCGCCGATAACTGCGATCTGAGCTGCAAGAGCTTCTTTAACAGTCTTAGTGGTATCAAGTGTCCATGCCTCTGCAAGGAATCCCTCGATATCAGCTGCTGTAGTTGTCAGAGCCTGAGCTGCAACATCTGCAACATACTGCTGGAATTTCTCGTTCTTAGCAACGAAGTCTGTCTCGGAGTTAACCTCAACAACAACTGCGCTCTTTGAGTCCTCAGCAACAAGTGTCTTGCAAAGACCCTCTGCTGCAACACGGTTTGCTTTCTTCTGAGCGGTAGCAAGACCTTTCTCACGAAGGAACTCTACTGCTTTATCCATATCGCCTTCTGTAGCTGTAAGAGCTTTCTTACAGTCCATCATACCAGCGCCGGTCATCTCTCTTAACTCTTTTACCTGTGCTGCTGTAATAGCCATTTTACATTTCCTCCTGATTGATAATGTGTGGTAAGAATCCGGCAGGCAGCCATAAATCACTCATGGCTGTCATCCGGGAGTTTCTTAAATTATTCCTCTGTAGCGAACTCTTCAGACTCAGCCTGGATCTCGCCCTCAGCGTCTGTCTGTCCCTGGTTTGCTTCGATAACTGCGTCAGCCATCTTGGAAACGATCAGTTTTACAGCACGGATAGCATCATCGTTACCCGGGATTACGTAATCCAGTTCTTCTGGATCACAGTTTGTATCGCAGATTCCGATAAGCGGGATTCCAAGTGTATGAGCTTCCTGTACGCAGATCTTTTCTTTCTTAGGATCTACTACGAAGATAGCATCTGGAAGTCTCTTCATCTCTTTGATACCGCCAAGGTTCTTCTGCAGCTTGTCTAATTCTTTTCTTAAAGCGATTACTTCTTTCTTAGGCAGAACATCGAATGTTCCATCAGACTCCATGGTCTCGATCTCTTTCAGCTTTGCAATACGGCTCTGGATAGTCTTGAAGTTGGTAAGCATACCGCCTAACCATCTCTCGTTTACATAGAACTGTCCGCAGCGCTCAGCCTCTGTCTTGATAGCATCCTGAGCCTGTTTCTTAGTACCAACGAAAAGGATGTTTCCTCCGTTAGCTACGATATCAGCGATTGCATTGTAAGCATCGTCAACCATTCCTACAGACTGCTGTAAGTCGATGATGTAGATACCATTTCTCTCTGTGTAGATGTATGGAGCCATTTTAGGGTTCCATCTTCTTGTCTGATGTCCGAAATGAACACCTGCCTCTAAAAGCTGTTTCATTGAAATAACGCTCATGTCTTTTTCTCCTTTTGGTTAAATTCTTCCGCACAGATCTCTTTCCTATCGGACCCAACCTCACACCGTCAGGGCACCATCCATGGGAATCTCTATGCGTGTTTGATGGTTTACAACTTTTGCATTATAACATGACAAAACCCTCCGTGTAAAGAGGGTTTTTGCAAAATTTTCCGCTATTTTCAGGCTTTTTTCCTTTTATGCAAATATTCTGCCGGGCAGACTATCTGCCTTCTTTCAGAGCTGCCAGTTCCTCTTTTGTCAATTCCCGGCACTGACCTTTCGGGAAATCTTCCGGAAGCACCAGCGGCCCCATGGACATTCGCTTCAAATAGATCACCGTTTTGCCAAGCGCTTCCATCATGCGCTTCACCTGGTGAAAACGGCCTTCGTGGATGGTAAGAAGAATCTCGGAACGCCACTTAGCTTCTGATTCTGTGCTTTTCACCGATGCAGAAGGCATCTGTACTTCCCAGGTTTTCAGGATTTCCAGCTTTCCCGGAAGGGTTAGCTCCTCGTCTCCGATATCCACGCCTTCCCGGATCTTCTCTATATCCTCCGGCACCACTTTACCTTCCGTCACAGCGAAATAAGTCTTGTCCACATGCTTTTTCGGGGAAAGCAGCTGGTGGGCCAGCTGGCCGTCATCTGTAATAAGAAGCAATCCTTCCGTATCCTTATCAAGGCGCCCTACTGGAAAAAGATTCCGCCTGCTATCCTTTGGAACCAGCTCCAGAACCGTCTTCTCCCTGGTATCCTCTGTGGCGCTCACATACCCGGCTGGCTTATGCAAAAGATAGTACATAAACTCTGCCCGTGCCCCAAGGCGCTCTCCGCCCAACTCCACCACATCGTTCTCCGGGTCCACCTTCAGTTCCGGCTTTTTCACCTTCTCACCATTTACCTGAACCATTCCCTTCTGGATCAGCTTCTTCACATCTGTTCTCGTGCCGGCTCCTGAATCCGCCAGAAATTTGTCCAGTCTCACTGCTTTTCCCATTTATTATCCCTTACCTTCTATCCTTTATTCCTCTTCTAAAACTTCAAAAGACAATGCCCTCTGTGAATCTTCTTTCATAAATTCCGGAACATCCTTTTCCAGAATTGCCCAGGATGCCTCCGATTCCACACCACCAATCACAACCTTCAGGCTGTCCCAACTTTCCTCTTCTCTTTTTTCCCAGAATGGTACCAGCTGATAACATCTCAGAACTTTTTTCAGTTCCTTCAGCTGCTCTGGCTGATCGTAAACGATTGGGGATGAAACTTCATTGTGGTATTCATCCATATAATATTGTACTTCCACAGAACTCAGATCCACATCATCCATAGAGATAGGATACCCTGTTTCCTTCAAAATTTCAATTGTCCTTTTGAACTGCGGAAATACATAGAAACATGGGGAAAAATAATAATTTCCTGTCTGCCCCGTTCCCATAGCGTTCACACTTTCCACAAACGGCACACCAGAATAGCCAATACTCAGGCCTGCACAAGGTTCCCCTGTCAGCACCTCTGAATCCGCTTCTTTGATATCCTGTCTCAAAGCATCCACCAGCAGCTGCTTCTTTGCCTTATTATCCTGGAAAAGGGAAATCGACTGTCCCGTAATAAAATCACATTTCACCTCATCCACATATTTGTCATCCAGTTCCAAAATGGAATAGTACTCTGACTTCAGGGTTCCCTCAGTCATGCCCTCTTTCCACAAATTCTTGATATCATCCAGGCCCACCATATATTTACGATAAACAACACTTCCGGATTTCAGATCATACCGCACCTTGATTCCTAATGTATTTCCAGAAGGATCCCACAGATTACTGGACCACATGGAATGGCTGTCCTGCAAAATTTCTTTGTAGGCTGCCTTGCTCTCTTTTGCAAGTTTTTTCATGATTTCATAAATATTCTGGTCAACACCCAGATCATTTCCCACAGAATCCCCTGAATCCAGCATGGTGACAGTGCCGTCCTCATTTACTTTCACGTTATAAGCAATTTCCCAACTGTTATCTGCAGATCCGATCGCTATATTTTCAATCTTATCATAGGAAGGAATATATTCGTCATATCCAGCCAGATCAAAAAAGAACACACATGCCACAAGGGCTACACAAGCTCCATTCACTGCAAACTGAAGCTTATGGGAAAAGAATTTCCGGAAATCCCTGTAATAAATAATTTCCATAATACCGCCAGAAAGAATCGTTCCAAGAATCAATCCAAAAATCCACCAGATCGTTCTGGAACTGTCATTTGACAGCATATAGAAAACAAAGCCAATTCCAAGACCGCCTGAAACCACCACCAGGAATTTTACAGCAGTGCCTGCCCAGGGAAAAACAAATGCCATCCCCGTTCTTTCTGATTTTCTGTGTACAAAAGCGCAGTATCCAAGGCCGCCAAGCACAGCTGTCACCAGAAGCACCGCGATCAGCATCCCGCCATAATTTCCTTCTGCATATTTTTTCACAAAAGTATAGGCAAGGGCAACTGGTGAAATCAGTTCTTTCAGCACCTTCACAAGGCAATAGGAACTCTCACTGCGGGTATAATAAAATGCCCTTTCATAAAGATCCAGCAGCACAGAAAACACTGGCCCATAAGCTGCCGCAGCCACCAGAAGCAACGCTCCCATAAGCAGATGTCCTGTAATGCAGATCACCAGCACAACAGAAAAATACAGCAGCAGATACAGAAGCAGATGAAATACCAGCATAACAAATGCCATTTTCATCAGATGCAAACTGAAAAATCCCCGCATTGCCCCGATACACACGCTGAAAAATTCCATCACCAGATAAGGGAGCAGAAAGTACAAAAGGGACTGCAGGCTTTTGTACCAGAACATTCTGGAGCGCTTCACCGGAAGACTGTGGTAAAAATCAATTTTCCTAGGGGAATACAGATACCAGAACTGGCTGATCCCGTTAAACAGCGCCGCAAGAGCAGCCACCGCAAGACCACTCACCATAAAGCCATTCCGCCATAAATTTTCATAGAGGAGGCTGATCTGCTCGGCGGTGTACTCCATTCCGAACCAATTTCCCAGCATAATCAGCTCCGTCACCGGAAACGCCAGCAAAAAGCCGATGGTGACAAATGCCGGAATCCAGATCATTCCTTTCGATGAAATTTTCATATAACGGCTAGAATAAATTTTTGATTTCATAGCCAGCCACCTCCGTTTCGCTGATAAAAATTTCCTCCAGAGTCAGAGGAAGCACCTCCATGAAAAGAGGATTTTTCGCCTGGACTTTCTCCACGATTTCTGATCTGGTTCCCCTTGCCGTGATCATAAGAAGGGAGCCCTGATGCTGTACCTTCAGCACCTGAAGTTCTTTTTCCAGTTCCTTCTCCTGCTGCCTGCCTCCAAGAACGCACTGGATCTTGTGGATATGGAATTTCATATCCTCCAGGTCTTTGGAAAGAAGGATTCCTCCCTTGTGCAAAAGCCCCACATGGTCACAGATATCCTCCAGCTCCCGCAGATTGTGGGATGCGATCACAGGAGTAAATTCCCGGTTCATGATCTCTGATGCAAAAAGGCTTTTCACTGCCTGGCGCATCACCGGATCAAGACCGTCGAAGGTCTCATCGCAAAGAAGATATTTGGTGCCGGCACAAACGCCGATGATCACAAGAAGCTGCTTCTTCATTCCCTTGGAAAATGAGGAAATCCGCTGCTTCTTTTCCAGATGGAACTGATCCATCAGTTCATGGAAAAGCTTGATGCGAAACTCCGGGTAAAAGTTCCGGTAGAACCGTACCATATCCACCGCTGTATAGTTCGGTGGAAAATAGCTGTCATCTGAGATATAGAAAAACAGCTTCTTGGCTTCCTCATTCTCGTACACAGGCAGATCGTCGATAAGAATTTCTCCCTGATCCGGTCGGATAATCCCTGCCATCATCCGAAGCAGAGTGCTTTTCCCGGCGCCGTTGCTCCCTACAAGACCGAATACTTCCCGGTCTCCAATGTCAAGAGTTGCTTGATTCACAGCCTTTGTCTGACCAAAGGCCTTGCTGCATTCCCTGACTTCTATCATGACATTCCCTCCTTGTAACATTCCCTGATAATGTAGATCAGCTCCTCTTCTTCCATTCCCATTACTTTTCCTTTCTGGATCAGGGATTTCAGTTCTCTTTTGTAAGCATTTACGCTGGCCTTTCGCACTTCCTGGCTGTCTGCAATAAAATTCCCCTTCCCTTTCACCGGGTAGATCAGGCCTTCCTGCTCCAGCTGCATATAAGCCCGCTGTATGGTGTTGGGGTTGATGGATAAATCCATCGCCAGCTGCCGGACAGAGGGCATCTTCTCCCCAGGCTTTAGCGCCCCGTTCAGGATCAGATGCCGGAATTTCTCCACGATCTGTTCGTACAGCGGTCTTCTGTCCTGATAATCCAAAACGATCATAGACAGGCTGCCTCCTTTTTCTCTTTTTAATAAAGTCTCGGTGTGCTTATGTGTATTAATACGTTTAGTACACTTAAGATAACATATTTGCTGGTACTGTTCAATAGGTACAGTTATTAAATATTTATAAACACAAAAACTCAGAAAAAGCTTTCTGGCGGAACGCAGCTGCGATGGCTGCGAAACGGCAGGAAAGTTTTTCTGAGTTTCTGTATGATTTTTATATTTTTCTAGTACAACCTCTCTTCTGGTACTTCCTGTAACAATACCAGATTCCGTAAGTTCCCGCCAGAACCAGGAACACATTCAGTACCATAACGGACATAGTTCCTGTGTGATCCAGCATGTACAGCATCACATCACTTACGATCAGGCTCCAGATGTTTGCGCCCATGTGAAGAAGCACACTGGTGAACAGCTTCCCGCTCCATTCCAGAAGCAGCGCGAAAAGTGCTCCCAATATCGTGGCGTAAACGCCCTGGAGCAGATTCATGTGGTAGATTCCAAAGCAAAGGCCGGACAAAAGCGCGGCGGTTACCACGCGCATGTTGTCACGCATGCGAAGAAATACCAGCCATCGGAAAATAATTTCCTCCGCAAGAGGCGCGATAATACCCATCCAGAAAATTAAGCTCCAGATGCTTTTTCCATCAGAGATCAGGGACTGAGTTTCCTGGTAGACTTCCGGGTTTAAATACTGCTGGAAAAGTCCGATGAGAATATTTCCGTACTGTCCCAGGAATGCACCGATCACAAGGAACATGATCATTTCCGGAATGTGAAGATGTCCGCCTATGAGGCTGGAGCAAGATACATTCTTTCCGCTTCCAGCACCAAAGTCCTGTATTCTGCCATCTGAAATGCTGGCAGGCGTCAGTTCTTTTCCCAGTCTTCCCAAAATTCCAGTCAGGCTTCTTCTCCTGTAATCCCCCCGGTATAGCCAGATGCAGGGCACAGATGCCAGGATTCCAGTGAGCCCGGTGAGCAGAAGTGCCTGTTGGTAATAAGCCGTAATATCAGCTCCTGTCCGCCACACCAGAAGATACATTCCCAGATAGGACAAAACCTGGGAAATAGCAAAATGGATTCCTATTGGGTACAGGCATTTCCATGCCAGCACAGGAGGTTTTTGCTTTCTTCTGGGGCTTAGGCGAAAAAATCCAGGATCTCTTCTGCGGAATTTACAATCTTATAGGGATGAGCGTTTTCCAGTTCTTCTTCGGTGCCATAGCCGTAGGAAACCGCAATGCACTCAAGCCCTGCACGTCTTGCGCCAAACACGTCATGCTCTTTGTCGCCAACCATCATTACCTGATCCCTATGTTCAGAAAGCCCCAGCCGTTTAAGTGCTTCCTCAATCACTTCCGTCTTATTGGTTCTGCCGCCCTCCGGCTCACTTCCTACCATCTCATCAAAATAAGAATCAATGTGAAAATGCTCTGCTACGATTTTCACAAAAACCTCTGGCTTTGAGGAGGCAATGGCCAGTTTATATCCCCTGTTTTTCAGCCCGGACAGCATTTCTTCGATTCCAGGGTACAGCTCGTTTTCGAAAATACCAATGGGAGCGTATCTCTCCCGGTAAATCTCCACTGCCTTTCTTGCAGTTTCCTCATCGATTCCTGCATATTCTTCAAACTGCTCCAGAAGGGGCGGTCCTACGAAAATACGCAGCTTCTGAAGATCCGGTTCCGGCTTGCCGATTTTCTCTAGTGCGTACTGTACAGATTTGGTGATTCCCTCACCGGAATCTGTAAGGGTTCCATCTAAGTCAAAGAAAATTGCTTTATACATCTATATGTCAGCCTCCTGTTTATCAAGTATTTTGAAGCGTATGACTGCCAATGTACCAGACGGTTACGCTTTTTCTTATATGGTTGTTTATTATATCATCATTTTATTCTATCGTCCAGACTGGCATTTTCACGATCTTCTTTCCATCTAAGACAGCCAGCAGTTCTATGAAATTGGTTTTCTTCGTAATTGGCTCATCCAGGATAAGAGCATCCCCCTCCTGGTGCCAGGAAGCTTCTTCCCCGTTTAAGCGTAAGGACAAAATTGTGACATCCTGATTCTCTTCTGTTTTTACAAGCTTTATTTCGGGATATTCATTGATAGGGACAGTTTTTGCGTGATGAAAATATATGGTTTTGTTATAATTTTCATCCGTATTTTGTGTTTCTTCTTTATTTTCATGATTACTGTTATATAATTTAAGTTCCGGTGAGTTTTTTGCCATGCCAACTGCTGAAAAAACCGTGCCAAGTGCTGTGATCTTATGCACAGAGGGAGCGGCTGTGGGACTGATTTCCTTGGAATCTTCTTTTGAATCTTCTTTTGAATCTTCTTTTGGATTTTCCTCTGGCTTCTCTTTTGCTTTTTCATCTGTAGTTGAAGCTGACTTTTTTTCTTTGGAAGCTTTATTTCCTGTACCATCACTGCTTTTTTTCGATTGACTATTTAGAGCGTAGCTGGGGTTGGTATTCTCATTATTTCCCGCCCCGCTGCTGTTGTCGTTGCTGGCGCAGTATCCTTCACTGGCACCCGCATTTTGCTCATAGTTTTCTGTATGACTATTGTTGTTATGATTCCCATAACTGCTTTCACCACTGCCATTATTTCCCCCATAGCTGTTTTCATTACCATTAGGATTCCCCCAGGAGCCGCCTTCATTGCTGCTGGTATTCTCCCCTTGGCTGCCTTCACTGCTGTTATTACTCGCTTCGGGATTGTTTACGCTACTATTATTATTTGCTCCAGAACCACTTGCGTTGCTATTATTATTTGTTCCAGGACTGCTTGTGCTATTGTTATTATTTGTTTCAGGGCTGCTTGCGCTGCTGCCTCCATTTGGACTCTGCTCTGGCTTCGCTGGTTCCTGGGGCGCTTCCGGTTCTTCTGTCCAGTCATCAAATGTACCCCCATCCCCTCCAATGTCAATATCGAATCCGCCGAACTCTCCTGCATAGATTTGGCTGTGAATACCGCCGCATATGATACCAGCCATAATAATCACAATCGCTCCAGTTCTCCACCGTTTCACTTTCTTTTCAACCGTTTTTCTCATATCTTCACACTTCAACTGCCTTCCAGTTATTTTTCCATAGCTTCACGCTTCAACCAATTTCCAGCTGCGTTTCCCATATTTTCACGCTTTGACAGTCCGTTCCGTCTGCCCCGCTTGTTTTGTATAAAGCCAGAAGCTTTCTGCTGGAGCTTCGCTGGCCTCTTCGCAGAAGAAACAGGCCATATTTTCCATAGCCTTCTGCATATTCCGGTGCGTATAAAAGCAGCTGTTCATAATATACCGCTGCCCGTTCCCACTCTTTCTGCAGTTCTGCATTCGCCGCCAGCAAAAGTAAAATACGCCTCTGCTCTCTGTCTTCTTTATATTCTTTTTGTATTTTCTGCAATTCTGTCTCAGCCCTTTGGCACAAATTTTCCCAGGATTTGCCTACCTGCGCATTTTCATCAGTGTTTTTTTCTGCCAAAGTGTCATAATAAAGCGTCGTTACTTCTGTCAGCGCTTCCTTAAAGGAAGGCTTTCTCTCCCGCACTGCAAAAAACATGCCGCCAGCAAGCAGAACTGCGGCCGTTCCCAGCACTACTGCCATATTCTTTCTGGTCCGCCCTCTTCTTTTCCCTATGTTAAGAAGCATTTTCTTTGCCTGTGCCGCACTTTGCAGACGTTTTTCTTCCTGCGGCTGCACACAGCGATGCACAAACAGCCACAGCCCCGGAATCTTCCACAAAATTCTCCCCCAGTTTTGCCCGGCCAAAGAGCGGATGGTTTTTCCAAGAGCAAAAAGATCACTTCTTTCACTGACTTTTCCCTGATACTGCTCCGGCGCGGCGAAGCCCTCCGTTCCCATACAGATTCTGGGCTCATTTCCAAATCCCAGTACTGCACTTCCAAAATCCACCAGATACAGCCTGCCAGTCTCCGACAGCATCAGGTTATCCGGCTTCAAATCCCCATAATAAATGGGCGGCTTCTGATTATGTAGATATTCCAGCACCTGAAGCACCGTATCTGAATAACTCAGGATTTCCTCTGCTGTAAATACATGCCCCACTCTTTGCAGCTGTCCCAGGGACTTTCCCCGGATAAATTCCATCACAAGATAGCAGGCTTCTTCTGTCTCAATATAGTCCACCATCCTTGGAACAAAAGGATGTTCCAGCAGACGCAAAAGCTTTGCTTCCCGTTTTTTGGAGATGGGAAGTTCCTTCACTGCCCAGTAATTTCCAAGCTCCATATCCCTGGCAAGGTACAGATGTCCCTCTCCCCCGGAGCCGATTTCCTCCACAACGCAGTAACGCATTTTTAAAATCATGCCTGTAAGACTGATCATGACCACCTCTTTTTTATGTAAAAAACTGTCTGGAAATAAAAATTAAGTGAATAAAACCAATGATAAATCAGATAAAATTAGAGATTATGAAATGCCCGCGTTTTCCATCTGGGCATTTAAGAATGTAATCGAAATTATAACACCAGAATCCTCATCTGAAAAGTACTTTATAAAAATTTCAGAACTGCATAAAATCTCAGCAACCGACCATTTATGCATTCCTTTCCAACTATTTTTCCATAAAAAACTGCTATATGATCACAGAATAAGCTCTTCCTTAACTTCTGTTTTCATACAGCAGTTATAGCTTTCTCTTAAATACTGATAGTTCTTCCCAACTCCGCCGATGTTCTGTGGGAAATGGAAATCACCGTGCGATCCTTTGCCACACGCTTCAGTGCCGCCAGCACACTTTTCTCCGTCTCGGCATCCAGGTTTGCGGTGATCTCATCCAGAAGCAGCATTTTAGGTTCGGCCGCAGCTGCCCTGGCAATGGACAGCAGCTGCCACTGGCCCTTGGAAAAAATCTCCGGTGTACAGATCGTGTCATACCCATTTTCCAGTCTTTCAATTGCCTCCTTTAATCCGGTAAGCTCTGCAACTGCTTTCACCTGACGGTCAGAAATCCGGTTATCATACAGAGTGATCTGATCCCGAACCGTTCCTGGAACCATGTGGAAGGACTGCTCCACATAGCCAAAAAGCTTTCGTCTTTCCTCTGCCCGCACTGCAGCTGTCGGCATACCGTGGATCAGCACCTCTCCCTGATCCGGCTGGTAAAGTCCAAGCAGCAGCTTTAATATGGTACTTTTTCCTGCACCGGTACGGCCAAGAAGCGTAACCTGGTCGGTGTCCATAACTTTAAAATTCAGGTGTTCCAGCACCACATGCTCATCATAGCCAAAGGTCACATCTTTGAATTCTACGAATGGAACTCCACTCTTAGAAACAGACTTCTTTGAAAAATCTGACAGGTTTTCCCTATCTCCTGCATGCTCTGCAAATTTCTCATCCTTCAGCACTTCCATATTTCCTTCAGCCACAACCTGGCTCTTCTCTTCCAATGCCAGAAATTCATTGATCCTGTGAATACCAGCCACAGCCGACTGAATGGTCTGAATCTCCATTCCAAGGCTTTCTACCGGAGTAAAAATCTGGGAAATGTAATTGATCACAGCCACAGCAGTTCCCGCGGACATTCCAAAGAAGGTCAGTACAGACTGATTTCCGGACGCAGAAAGCAGCATCACAACCGCAACCACAATCGCATTCAAGATCAGAATTACCGGAGAATACACCGCATCATAGAAATTGGTCCGCTCCATTGCCTGATAGCTCTCACCAATATAGGTGTCATAACGCTCTTCCATATATTTTTCCCTGGCAAGACAGTGGATGGTGCGGATGTTGTGCAGGGTCTCAGGAACATGGCCGGAAGCTCTTCCCACTGCTTTTCGGTTTTCAATCTGAGCGGTCAGCATGTTTTTCTGCACATGTCTGGTGAACCCAAACAGGAAGGGCAGCATTACAAGAAGCACCACTGTAAGTCCCTTATTTTCAAACCAGATTACCACCAGGATACTGATAATCTTGCAGGCATCTGCAAACATACTAATGATTCCTGATGTAAAAAGATTCTCTACCGTATCAACGTCCCCTACAAAACGGGAAACCAGGGTGCCGGGCTCCTGCCTGGTCAGGTTATCAGAGGTAAGGCTTACGAATTTTTCCATAAGACTGCTTCGAAGAGCATGGGTAATCTTCTGTCCGAATACAGTCAGAAGCCCTTCCCTTGCAGATTCCATAAACCCGGTAAGTGCAAGCATTGCAAAATAAAGGACCAGGATATAAACGGCTGCCTTATTTCCGCCTGTGATGGTATCCACGATCCGGGCCAGGATCAGAGGCGGGATAAGCGCAGTCACAACAGCGCCGACAACGGCCAGAACAATTCCAAGGGACAGCCATTTCTGCTTTTTCACAGTCTGCCAGATGACGGTTTTTACCTGTCTTTTTGGGGCTCCCATAGCTTCCTTATTTTTCTTCATTGCCTGCGCCTCCTTCCTCCATAAACAATTTTTCATATTCCGGCACCTTTCTCAGAAGTTCCTCATGGGTGCCTGTCACTGTTTTTCCATCCTCCATCCAGATGATCTGATCCATCTGTGGGAACAGATACAGACGGTGGGAAATCAACAGAACCATATTCTCCCTAGACTGCTCTTTCAGATTTGCAAAAATCTGCTTCTCCGTGCTTTTATCCAGGGCAGAAAAAGGATCGTCCAGAATCAGCACAGGCTTCTGATAGCAAAGGGTTCTGGCAAGGGCAAGACGTTTTCCCTGACCGCCGGAAAGACGTACCCCGCCATTTCCAACCAAAGTCTGTATGCCGTTGTCCATTTCCTTTACTTCCTCATCCATGCAAACCATTTTAAGGAAATCTTCTGCATTTTTCTTTGTTCCCATAAGAACGTTATTTTCCACGCTGTCATTAAACAACTCTGGATCATGACCAAGATAGCCTATGATACCCGTACGCTTTGATGGTGTCATCTTTTGAAGTTCTTCGCCATCCACCAGGATCTGTCCCTCATAGGGATATTCGCACAAAAAAGCTTTTCCCAAAGTAGATTTTCCGCAGGCCACCGGACCGGTGATTCCGATCATCTGGCCTTTTTTGATCTGAAAGGAAATATCGTTCAAAATCTGTTTACCATCCGGGTAAGCAAACTTCAAATGGCCGATCTGTAATTGAGTTACATTTTCTAAACCAGCTTCTTTTCCTTCTGTATCCTGTCTTTCAGAATTTTCCCTTGCCTTGGCCCCGTTCTCTTCTTCCTGCTTTGTCAAAAGCGGCTTGATTCTTTTCCAGGAAACCTGTGCCTTATGCACTGCATTAAACAGCTTCGCCGCACTGGAGGACTTTACGGACATCTTCACAAAACATGCCAGGAAAGTCGTAAAGGACGCAATGGTCCAGGTGCTCCAGCCTGTTCCAAGAACATTTTTCTGGCCGAAATACAGGATAAACAAAACTCCGACCATGGAAATAATCCGATACACCGGCGGCATTACGGAATTCCAGATATTGGCCTTTACTGCTGATTTTTCATAAGAAGTGAGGTTCTCTTCGTAAGCAAGCTGCCGCTCCTGTTCACATCCAAAAACACGGTATGTAATGGCATTTTCTGCCCTGTCCAAAGTGGCATTGCTCAGATATCCGGACTGCTCTTTGTATGCAGCCCCTGTCCTCTGAATCATCTTTTTCATCTTTTCCGCCGTCATATAGGAAATTGGCGGGAAAATCATGCAAAGCAGTGCCAGCCGGAAATCATACCACAAAAGCATTCCCGCATAAGCAGCCAGGGCCACTCCTGTATCAAAAATCTCCGTGGTAAACTTACGCATTCCTTCCACGCAGTCATCTACGTCCAGGATTGCCTTGGTCATAATGCTTCCCTCGCCCTCTTTCCGAAGGCTTGCGCGGCTTTTCCTTACCAGGCCTGCATACAGGATTTCTTTCATCCGGCGGTTTACATTGTTGGCAAAACGCCGCACATAAAATCGTTTGATGTATCTGGCAATCTGGACAACCGCAATGGCTGTCACATATCCAAGCACCAGAACCAGCATGTCGGAAAACTGTCCCAGCCCTCTCAGAATTTCAACCAGACAGCCGGTCATTTTTCCCTCAAACCAGGGGCCTGCCAGAAGTCCCAGGTTATAGATCAGGCCGGAAATGGTCACGATCAGAAGAACCTTCCATTCTTTTTTGAAATAGGAAAGCACTCTGTCCGGCTGAAAGGTTTTGTCACTTTTCTCCATCTTCTGCTCCCTCATCTTTGTGTTCCATTACCTTTTGTGTCACATCCGGGAATCCAGCCTGGCGCTGCCGCTTTGATTTCCAGTAAAGGGTATCTAAAGTTTTGCAAAACGCTTCTTTTTCCTCTTCTGGAAGCTCTGATAAAAGCCATTCATAAAAAATGGTCTCGATCTGTGCTTTGGAATTTTTCAGTTCTTCTGCCTTGGGTGTAGCGTATAAAAGCTGGCTTCTTCCGTCTTCCGGATTGTGCTTTCGGATCAGGTAGCCTTTGTTTTCCAGGCTTGCCACCCGCTTGGCTGCTGCCCCTTTGTCAATTTTCAGGGACTCTCTCATCACAGTCTGGGTCACTCCTGGATTGTGCCGGATAAAATGTATCACATCAAATTCCGCTGTCCCGATGCCGTCTTCCTTCATCATCTGTACGGTGAATTTGCTGATCTCACGGGCAATTTTTGTCATTTTACGCTGCGTGCTGTCCATGGTTTTCTCCTTTCCCGATTACTTATTTCAAATTAATTAGTTGTATGTTCAACCAGTTAGATGATAGTACAACTAAATTATTCTGTCAAGAACTAGAGCCTGTTTGAAAAAGGGCTGTGCCCTGCCGAAATAACTTGGCAGATACACAGCCCTGTAAAATACGTTTTCTTTATGCGAAATAATCTCAGGAAATTTTCCTTACAAATCCCATCACATCTTATCCGGTGCTTCAAATCCCAGAAGATCAATGCTTGTCTCAAGCACTCTCTTGGTCAGCAAAAGCAGGCGGATATAGGATTCCTTCTGTGCCTGGTTCTCCTCGCTGAGAATCTTGGTCTCGTGATAGAAGCTGTTGAATGCATTGGATACTTCGTAAATATAAGCGCAGATCTTGTGAGGTGCCTTCTCCTCAAATGCACTCTCAATCATGCTGCCAAATCCGGAAAGCTGAAGCATCAGGTTCTTCTCGCTTCCATTGGAAGCCTTCAGAAGCTCTCCAGCCTCAAGGTTTCCGCCTGCTTCCACATAGCGGTTCAGGATGGATTTGATACGAACAATGGTGTAAAGGATGTACGGACCTGTATTTCCCTCGAAGGAAGTGAAACGGTCTACATCAAAAATATAATCCTTGGTTGCCTGGTTGGAAAGATCACCGTATTTGATTGCAGCCAGACCTACGATCTTGGCAGTATCTTTGGCATCCTTATCGCGGACGCTTCTGTTCTCCACGATCTTATTAAACATTTCCTCGTCAATGTCTGCGATCAGGTTCTCAAGACGCATAACGCCGCCTTCTCTTGTCTTAAACGGCTTGCCGTCCTTACCGTTCATGGTACCAAATCCAAGGAAGGAAAGCTTGGTGTCATCCTCTACCAGTCCGGTCTTTCTTGCACAGCGGAATACCTGGATGAAGTGCAGCTCCTGACGCTTATCTACAACGTAAAGAATCTCATCCGGGTGGAACAGCTTCATACGCTCTACAATGGTAGCAAGGTCTGTAGTTGTATAAAGAGAAGCTCCGTCAGATTTCAGAAGCATGCAAGGCGGAATTTCCTTGGTATCGGTATCTTCCTTTACATCTACAACAAGTGCGCCCTGATCCTGGTATGCGAAGCCTTTTTCCTTCATCATCTCTACCATATCCGGGATGTATGGCTGGGCATCGGATTCCTTTTTCCAGAGGTCAAAGGATACGTTTAAGTTGGCATAGTTTCTCTTAAGGTCTGTAACAGAAACATTCATAATGTGGTTCCACAGAGCCATGTATCCTGGCTTGCCCTGCTGAAGAAGGTGAGTGGCCTCAAGTGCCTCCTGGCGGTATGCCTCATCCTCTTTGGATTTGCCGCTTGCACATGGATAGATTTCTTCCAGCTCGCTGATGGTAAATGGCGCTTCTGTTGGATATTCTCCTGTAAAGCTGTCATCAAAATATACAAGCTCCGGCTGTCTGTGCTTCAGCTCGGTGATGATCAGTCCCATCTGAAGTCCCCAGTCCCCAAGATGAACGTCACCGATCACCTTGTGTCCCACGAAACGGCCGATTCTCTTAATGCTCTCGCCAATGATGGCAGAACGAAGATGTCCTACATGGAGCGGCTTGGCAACGTTTGGTCCGCCGTAGTCGATCACGATGGTCTTCGGCTCTTTGGCTGTGTCTGCACCAAGCTTCTCGTCCTTCTCCATCTCCTTCAGATAATCTGCAAGGAACTCCTCGCTGACCTTCAGATTAATAAATCCAGGCTTTACCATTTCTTTCATGGAAAAGACTTTGGAGTCTGCCAGGTTGGCTACTACGTCGTCAGCGATCATAAACGGTGCCTTCTTGTAAGCCTTGGCTCCTGCCATGGCACCGTTGCACTGGTATTCGCAAAGATCCGGACGGTTGGATACGCCTACTTTTCCGTAGGACGGATCATATCCTGCTTTCTCGAATGCAGAAGAAAGCTCTTCCGCCATATAGTCTGTAAGTTTTTTCATAAATCCTCCTAAATTCCCCGAGGGGATGTTATTTCTGTTATCATTTCTGCAATTTCTGTCACCCGGCAGTTCAAAAAAGTTCATTCACAGAACTATTTCTGACTCTGTAACTCCTGTCTGTATATTACACGGTCACTTTACGTGAACATGCAATTGCCAGGGAACCATGTCCAATGTGACATGCCACGCTAAGGGACAGCGGATCCATGTGAATCTCCATTCCCGGGAATGCCTCCTGCATCTCCTGCTTCCACTCCTGTGCCTCTTCCGGGTTGCCGGTGTAAGCAGCCTGAAGACACATCTCTCCATTCTGGACAAACTGGGCAAAACGTCCCTCGAAGTCTGCCTTCATGGCCTTCAGCATAGTACGTCTGGCCTGCTTCTTGCCTCTTACCTTGGCAAAAGCATCTAGCTTCTCTCCCTGGAGCTGCAGTACCGGCTTCAGGTTCAGAACCGTACCGATTGCGGCTGCCGCCGGGGTGATTCTTCCGCCCTTCTTCAGATATTTCAAAGTCTCAAGGGTAATATAAATACTGGAATTGAATTTCTCCTCCTCCAGGATCTTCTTAATCTCTGCACCGCTTCTGCCTGCCTCACGAAGGGCAATGGCGTCCTCCACAGACTGGCGCTGGGTTACGGAAATTCGCTGATTATCTACCACATGCACTCTGCCCTCATATTCCTGGGCAAGTCCCATTGCAGTGGCGCAGGTAGCACTAAGTCCGCTGGACATAGGGATCTGTACGATCTCATCATATTCCTTCAGAAGGGTATCCCAAAGTCCCATGGTCTCTCCCGGGCTTGGCTGGGAGGTAGAAATCAAAGCGTCGCTCTTCAGCCACTGATAAAATTCCTCCTGGCTTAAGGTGATTCCTTCCAGATACATTTTCTCATTAATAAAAAAAGGCATAGGGATCACAGATACTCCAAGTCTGCGTCCTTCCTCCTGCGTAATGCCGCTGTTACTGTCCGTTACAATGGCAATCTTACTCATTCAATCTCTCCTTATCTCTTATAAAAAATCGTCACTGTTCTGCCCTTTCGGCTCTGATTTTCCAGATAAAACAGCAACTGTAAATCCTCATCCCTGCTGAAGCCTGTTTGAAAAGGGATCCAGGGTCTTACACTCCATTATAATACCTCTGGTCCCTTCTGGCAAATACTTTAGAGAAATCTCTCACGAAAAAATGTACCAAAATATTCCTTTTCCAGGAAAATTCTTTTGACAAAACAGGAAAAGGACGTCTGGTACAGCATTTTGTGTATGCCCTACCAGACGCCCGCAATCAGCATGATCACAGTTGCTGCCGCACATTTTAGCATGCATCCCATGCCTGCGCACAGACGCTCTGCCTGGGCAGCTGTTTTGGGAAGCATCACATACCACCGGAAAAGTTCCATTTCTTTTTGGATTTTTTCCGGCCAGAAAGAGAAGTCGGACCATTTATCCGGCAGCCAGTCGTAGGGAAAGGTAATCCAGCCTGAGAGAAAGAACAGGCATCCTCCCCACAAAAAAGCTGTCAGGATCCATCTTAAATAGCGGCTGCCTTTTACCAGCCTGCCAAGGATTCCCTGAATACAAAAGGCTGCAAGCAGAACAAACGCGGCGGGAAACCATGGAGTCAGATTTTCAAGCCAGCCGTCATCCACCAGTGTTCCAAAATAGCCGTTGCTCATGAGGAATCCGGAAGCTGCATTTTCCTTACTTTGTCCTTTTGCCGGACGGACCAGCACCTGGGTGTAAATGGTGTCCTTTGCATCGGGGTGAATGAGAATCCGATGCATATTCCAGGATGCCGCCTGGCGAACCAGATAGGTTTTGTCGTTCAAAACCACTGCTCCGCCAACACAGTTTCTGCTTCCAAATAACTCCACTGCTGTTTTTTCATCTATAATGCAGCCTTCCTGGTCGTTCTCATCCAGGGCCATGCCCTCCCGGTCGTACAGAGATGCCTTTCCAAGAACACCAGTAACTGCCACCTGTGTCTGGCGAACGTATTCGGGATTTTGCAGATCTGTCATTCCGCCATTCCATACAAAACAAAGATCTGTGAACTCCTCTGCTTTAGCACCGGACAAAAGGATTTCTTCTGCCCGTTTCTGATCGGGGTATGTGCCATAGAGTTCAATCACAGCTGCATTGCTTTCTTCCATAGATGCATAATTCTGAATTCCCGAATAAAAAAGCAGGGCTGCGATGATCCACAAGCAGATATTTTTCCAGTATTTTTTAAGATTCATTGCTTTTCCCCTAATCTTCTGTCAGCCTTACCCGGCTGCCATCCTTCAGTTCCCGGTTCGCCGAAACGATCACCTGCTGCCCGGAGGATATGCTTCCGCTTTCCAGGGCTGCCGTTGTCTGGTTTTTGTCCTTGACTGTCACAAAAACCTGACGGGCCACCAGCACGGTTCCAAGCACTGTATTTTCTGTGTCCGTCACATACACATAATTCTGGCCGTTTTCCTCATAAAGCGTTGTCAGCGGAACACAGCAGTCATAAGGACCAGCGTCCTTTGATATGGAAAACTGGGCGGTCTGTCCGATGGAAAGGCTGCCCTTTGGAAGCAAGATGGAAAGATTTCGTATGTCAGGATCGTTCTCATCTTCTGTGATACCCTCTACAGTTGCGCCGGATATATCATTATTGTTATTATCTTTAATCTGAACATCCATGCCGGTATCAATGTATTTCAGGTTTTCTTTGGAAATGCTTCCGGTCATTCGGAAATCATCGTCAAGAAGATAGAGGACTGCAGCAGCGCCCTGCCCGGTAATGTCTCCCGTCTGTACGGACAGGCTTTTCAGGACACTGTCGGAGGGTGATGTTATGATTCCTCCCGTATCTTGAAGCAGGGTCACTTTTTCCAGATCTTCCTTTGTGTTTTCCAGCTCCCGCTTTGTATTTTCCAGAGTACTGTCAGAGGCCTGGGGTGCGTTGGCATCGGTTATATTTTTGCCGGCACTGGCAAGAGTCTGGTTTCTTCCTGCGATTACCTCGTTTAAAGCCTCCTGTTTCCCGCGAAGGTCGTCCTGGAGGGCTTTTTCTGTGGCGGAATCATCCTGGGTGGAAGCAGCGTCGGAGCTTGAACTTGTCCCGGAGCTTTCCTCTAACTCGCCGTTATCCGATAGCTGTGAACTGCCATCTAAAGTCTCATTGCCAGATTGCGTCGCGATGCTATAATCGGTATTATCTTGCTGTGCTTCTTCCCGAGCGGTCTCCGTCTCGCCTCCGCTCTCAAAGCTATTTACAGAAGCTTCTGACTCTCTAGCCCCGTCCTCTGCCTCCCCGGTATCGCCGGAGGTAAAGCCTGCCATTTCATTTTTTTCCTGCGCAGCTGCTTCTCTCTCCTGATAAAATTCCTCCAGGCGCTGTCTGGCAACATTCACCTCTGCCCTTGCATTATCCACAGAAACATTTCCGCTCTGCGCAGCAAGCGCATAAGAATTCTCCGCCCAGGACTGCTCAGACGCTCTTTTCTGGTTATCCACACTTTTCTGGCTTTCCAGATCCTTCACCTGGCCTTCCAGGGTTTTGATCTTATTTTCCAGTTCCTTTGCGGCAGATGAAATGCTCTCGCCTGAAAGCTTCATAAGAGCATCCCCTTTTTTCACCGTTTCCCCGGCATGGACCAAAACCTGCTCCACCTGCAGGTTTTCCTGGACAAATACAGCCATCTCCTGGCTGCCCTCCACTTTTCCGGTGCCTGTCACCTCATGGGTCACCATCTGATTCTGGGGATTTTTTACCTGGATCTGTATCACATTCACAGAATCCGCCGCTCTTGATAATATAGCAAAAATCAGCATCACGGCAAAATACATCCCCGCCGCACCAATCAATTTTTTCTTCATGTCAATCTCCAATCTTCCTTTTCCATTTTTATTCCTTCACAGCTGTAGAGACAATTCCCTGCTCCAGGTAATCCTGCCCGGCAAAAAACACCAGTACAGCCGGAATCAGGGCAACCATAGACGCCGCAAAAGCGGTGCCTGCATGATCCATGTCAATATTGGGCAGATACAAAGACAGGGGCCACAACTCCTTTGTCTTCAGAAATACCATAGGCTGCTCAATCAGGTTCCAGTATTCCAGGAACCCAAGAACCATGGCAGAAATGACGCCAGGTGAACCTAAGGGGATGGCAATCATAAAAAACAGCCGAAGTTCACCTGCGCCGTCAAGTCTTGCCGCTTCCAGAAGCGCCAGAGGGATTCCCTCAAAAAAGCGGTACATAATAAATACGGGGAATGTGGAGAAAACCGCCGGGAGAATAATTCCCAAAAGCGAGTCCAAAAGCCGTAAATCATCCAGCACCAGATAATTGCCAAGGAGCATAACCTGAAATGGCATCATCATCAGTGCGATATACAAAGTAAACAATCCTTTTTTTCCTGGAAAATCAAACTTGGCAAATCCCCAGGCCGCAGGCATTCCTACAAGAAGCTCGCCTGCAAGTGCTCCTAATGTGATCTTCACGGAATTCCAGAACATGACGAAAAATTCCGGGGAATCTAATAGCACCTCCACGTAGGATCTTAAAGTAGGATACTCCGGGAACAGCTTCCAGGAGGCATAGCCTGTGCTTCCTGTTTTTAAAACAGGAAGAAGCAGATCCGTAAGCTCGTTTTTTCCCATCAGGGAGCCCACTGCAAGGAACAGAACCGGGAATACGAAAACAAGGGCCAAAAGGGTAAGCAAAAATGCGGTTATCTTTTTCATCCTTATGCATCCCCTTCCCAGGCCCTCTGCAAAAGCAGGATCAGTGCCATGATCACAAGTCCCGTGATCACAGCTGCCGCGGACATTTTGTCTATGGCAAGGTCTCTGTACCAGTTATTGAACAGATGCTGAAGAAGATACATTTTTTCCTGTGGATAGTCTCCTGCTGCCAGATAGGCCTCGCGGTACACCTTAAAGCCATTTAGCAGAGACAGTACCACAATGGTAAAAAGGGAGGGGAGAAGGTTTGGCATGGTGATACAGGTAAAGCATTTCCAGGTTCCTGCCCCGTCCACATGGGCAGCCTCATAAAGGGACTCCGGAATGGCAGACAGCCCCGCCAGCCAGAGAACAATGTCATACCCCAGGTTTCTCCAGATATAGCTGATCACAAGCACGCCAAAGGAGGCGCCTGTATTCATCCAGTCCACGTTTTTCAGGGACAGCATGAACAGTAAATGGTTTAAAATTCCCTGTCCATTAAACAGAGCTCTCCATAAAAGTACAACCGAGGCAACCGGGATTGCCATGGGAAGTAAAAAGGCTGTTTTCAAAAGCTGTCTGTGCATTTCCTTTAGTCCATTTATCAGTACAGCTGTTATTAATGACAGAAGCACCAGCAAGGGAATACAGGTTCCGAAAAAACGAATGGTATTTTCTCCAGCCAGCAGAAATGCCTGATTAGCAAAAACGGTCTCATAATTTTTCAGTCCTGTAAACGTCCCTCCCACTGCACTGAAAAAGGAGCGGCGGATCACATCCATATAAGGAAGGAGCCAGAACAGGCAGACGCCTGCAAAGCTTGGCAGAATAAATAAAATGCCTTTGAAGGCACGTTTTCTTTTCAAAGATAAATCCTCTTTTCATCACTCATTGTCTGGAGGAAATGATGTTTCCTGATGAAGTAAAGATAACAGTGGAATCTCTATTTTTTCTCTAAATGAGTGATTTTTCTCTAAATGAGTAATTGATTTTTTTAGAAATTTTTTTAGAGATATTTTTTAGATTTCTGTGGTACAATGAGAAAAATGCCAAAATTGAAAATAGATCAGAAAGGTTTTTGCAATGCGTATTTTAATGATAGAGGATGATAAAGAACTGGCGGAGATTACGAAGCTTCGCCTGGAGAAAGACAATTTCACAGTGGATGTGTGCCTGGACGGCGCGGAGGGGCTTTATTATATGCAGGAAAACATGTATGACCTTGTGATCCTGGACCGCATGCTTCCTTCTATGGACGGCACCCAGGTTTTAAAGGAGGCGCGGAAAGCGAATGTATCCACACCTGTGATTTTTCTGACGGCACTTGGAGAACTTGAGGACAAGATTACGGGGCTTGACTGCGGTGCAGATGATTATATGGTGAAGCCTTTCGCCTTTGAGGAGCTGCTGGCGCGAATCCGCAGCATTATGCGCCGTCCTGGCAAATGGGGCGATCTGGGGCTTTTGAAGCTTGGGGATGTGTCCTTTGATCCGGAGTGCGGACGGCTCTCTAAAGGGGCGAAGGAATGCACCCTGTCCAAGCGGGAAAGTACCCTGATGGAGGTGTTTCTCCGAAATCCAGGCCAGGTACTCCCCAGAACCCTTCTTCTCTCCCGCGTCTGGGGCCTGGAATCTGATGTAGAAGACGGCAACCTGGACAACTACATCCACTTCCTCCGTCGCCGCCTGCACGCCGTAGACAGCAGTCTCCAGTTAAAAACCATCCGCGGAGTTGGGTATCAGATGGAGGTGTATCACTGAAAGGGGATTTAGTGAATCAAGGGGAACGCTGGCTATTGAAAACTATTCCCGCGATCTGCATGCCCCACTTTGCGATATATTTTGCAGAAAGCCTTTTTCAAACACGCTCTAGGAGTAACAGGTGCCCAGAGGCTGTGCATCGCTGGAATTCCCTTAGTGCCGGTCAATAGGCTTCGGGTTTGCACCTGGAAACAGCAGAGCCTTAGAGTATGTGTATCTGTCTGAATTCCCTCCCAGCGCCAGCGAAGAAGTATCGTTTTAGCACATTCTCTTTGCCAGTAACCAGTGAGTTCGCAATGTATATTCGTGAGCAGGTCATTCCAGGAGCGCTTTTAACGGAGACGAGATCCACTGTCTACGAAGACTTAACATCGAAGGCTCTCCTGAGATGTTTAGTCGCAGTTGACAGTTAGCTCGGCGAAGTGTTGCGACGACCTGCGATGAATATACATTGTGAACTCACGTCCTGGTAACAACTGCTTCACTAAGTCCCACCAGACCTGCATAAACGCAATCCCAAACGCCTCTGTCACTTCGGCAGCCGAACCACAAAAGTAGTACCCCCTCCTTTTGTATCCTCAATCCGGATGCTTCCATGATGCAGCGTCACGATCTCCTTTGCAATGCAAAGCCCAAGTCCAAAATGCTGCTTATCCTTCCTGGAAGAATCTGCCCGGTAAAATCTCTGGAACACTGCTTCCTTATTCTCATCCGAAATCCCCGGTCCATTATCCTCCACATAAATCCTAAAATATTTTTCCTTTTCTTCCACACCGATCCTGATTTTTCCACCTGCAGGAACATAGCTGGCACCATTATCCAGAAGGATTCCCAGAACCTGACTGATCCGTCCGCCATCGCATCTGCACGGGGAAAGAGACTCATCTGGAAGCTCCACGTTCATGGAAATTCCTTTTTCCCGAAGCAACGGCTCATACTTCTCATACGTCTCCAAAAGCAAAGTATCCAGCTCACAGGGCGACTTCATAATACTCCAGGACTTATTGTCCGCATTTGCCAGCGCCAGCATATCCCCGATCAACCGGGACATCCTGGTTCCCTCACTTTTAATAGTGGAAAGGAAGCGCCTGCACTCCCCCGGATCCGCCTCTATGGCCTGAACGCTTGATAAGATCACAGCCAGCGGTGACCGCAGCTCATGGGAGGCCGAAGCAATAAACTGAGTCTGCCTTTTCCGGTTCTCTTCCAGCGGCCGCAGCATTTTCCCGGTAAAAAACCAGGAAAACACAACCAGTGCCAGCACCGCGATCAGCAGCAATCCTCCCCACAAAATCCTCTGGTGAAAAATCTGTCCCTTCAATCCGTCAAGGGGATACACCAACACCAGGCTTAACACGCCGCTTCCCTTTGGAATCAGCGCCGTACATGCATAAAAATCTGCTGTCTCAAAATAAACTTCTTTGGGAAGGGAAATGCTTCCCGTATACTCTACATCCAGCCCTTGCTCCTCCCTGGAGATTCTGGCAGCCTCCGCCAGCATATTTTCCACAGAGCTTTTCCGGCCATTTTCCCCTGAAGCATTGGAGCTGCTTTCCTCATTCAGCTTGTCAAAAAACAGCCTTTTCCCATTATTCAGGATCCGAAGCTCCACTCCATATTCCTGCTTGGCTTCCAGGATCCATTTGTGGGAAAGCACGCTCTGGGTTTCCAGGTAAGCTACACAGGAATTTCCATTATTTAAAAACCTCTCATAGCTGTTGCGGGTAAGTCCCCGCTCAAAAATCACAAGACTGGCAATTGCCATCAAAATCAGAATCTCGCTTGTGATCAATGCCGAAAATATTGTCATTTGCCTGTGCAGCTTTTTAAACATTTATACTCTCCATACTGCGCTGCAGCTGGTACTTTCTCCCCAGCTGCAGCACCCCTTCCTGTTAATTACAATCAAATTTACTCTGCCAGATACAGATTCACCTGCTGGATCACCGCATTTGCAGCCTCATCCAGATTAATTTCTCCGTTCAGATAGCGCACGCCAGCCTCACTGACCGCACTGGTGATAATGGCATTATCCAAGATCGGAGTAGTCAGTGTTTTTCCAAGCTGCTTCAGTGCGTCTACCTTATCAGCAGACGGAACCACAATCTTATATTCCACTCCCTGACCGCTATAGCCGCTGCCAAGAACCTTTCCTTCTTCGCCCTGATTCCAGTAGTCCTCTCCATCGTACACGCTTTCCACTACAGGAAATCCGTCCTTCTGCGAAACTGTTTGTCCCTCTTCTGAAAACAGATACTGTACAAATTTCTCTGCTGCCTCCTTCTGGGAGGCCTTGGAGCTGATTCCGATTTTGTTCACCGGGATAAAGCAGTTTGCAGCCTGTCCATTCCAAATTCCATAGGACAAGGAAGAATCGGTGTCTGCCATGGAAGTCACATATGCAAAATCCATAGGAGAATAGACACCGCCCACAGCAAAGCTGCAGATCCCGTTTAGCAGCGTTATGGTCTCCCCTTTGATGCCGTAAGACCTGTCATACTCTGCCTGCTGACCCTCGTCAAAGGCCTGCGGATAAGCAGCTTTTAATTCCTCGATGCCATCCTTTCCAGCCTGATAAATTCTTCCGGCCTGCTCAAGGAACTCTTTCACTTTTTCTTCATCCAAGGTTCCGTTTTCCTTCACCCAGGCTGCTGAATTGTCATCTGCAAGTTCTTCCAGAAATGCTTTCGGATACATGGAATATGTAAGAGGAAGCTTATAAAATGTTTCTGTAGAAAGCCCGTATTCCTCTTTATGTTTTTCCGTCACATCTGCCAGAGAGGTAAGATCCGTCACGGCATCCACATCCTCTTTCTTTCCTTCGATCATAGGGACTCCAAATTTCACAGGCATCTCATAAATGCTTCCATCTTCACTTTTATACGCCTCTTCAATATTGGAAAGCAGTCCCGCAGCTTTTAAAATACCGCTTAAATCCTCCAGCATTCCCTGCTCCACATATGTCTCAGAAGAAATTCCATCCAGGATCAGAATATCCGGTCCTTTTCCAGCCATAATCTCTGTATTCAGGGTTTTCAGCGCGTCTGTACGGGTCACGCCATCATCCCCGGACATTCCCGTTTCCAGAGTCAGATAAATATCCGGATATTTTTTCTGGAACATGGCCACAGCCTGACGAATGCTGGAATTGTCTTCCAGAGAATAAATGGTAAGCTCTGTATCCGGCACAGTTGGAGTGTCTGCTGAATAAGTATAGGAATACAGCTTTCCAGACATTGTACTGGAATTGTAATCGATTTCTGCTATATAAATTTTTCCGTCAGGACCTAATACCATATCTTCAAAAGCCTTATTCGCAGTGCTAATGGTATTCAGACTTCCATCAATCACCTGTTCGATCACATTGCCCCCAAAAGCATACCGATACAGACCGGTGCTGTCCACATAAAATACGGTTCCTTCCTCATCTCCGTCCATAAACATCAAAGAGGTACCAGATGAATTTCCAAATTCCAGATTGGAGGGCGTCTTTTTCAGCTGTTCCGTAAGAACATCACCACCCTCGGCAGGTTTACCGGTGGCCACATCATAATAATACACCTCACCGGCTGAAACTATGATCAGATACTCAGAAGTGACACCCATATAATCTGTAGAACTTCCTTTTTCATATTCATGAACGATGCTGCCATCCGTTGGATTGATTTCCTGAATTCCGTTTCCTGAAAACTGCAAAAACAGATTCCCGTTTGCACCGATCTTCATCCCCCAGGCCAAACCATCTGCTGCATTTTCAAATACCAGCTTTCTACCTTCACCGCCAGCCGGACAGTAATAGTAATCCATGGTTCCCAGGCCATTTTCATCCTCAGCTTCTACATATACGCCGCCCAGAATGCTTCCATCCTTTCCCAGGGCTGTTTTATAAAACAGCTCCCCATTGGAACTCTCCAGTCCGAAAATACTTGCAAGCGTCACGCCTTCATCCCAGTCTGCTCCCTGATCTGCTGACTTATACAGGCACAGCACGCCATCTCCATTTTGTGCGATCATTTCCATGCTTCCGTCTTCCAGAATCTGCAGACTGGAAATTTCCATGCAGCCCTTTGGCACTGCCAGTTCTTCTTCCAGATAGCGTCCCATTGCCTTTGACTCCCCGGAACCAGATGCGTCCTTTTTTTCTGCATTTTCATTACCTGACTGACTGCTTCCACTGTCACCGCCACTGCATCCTGTCAGGCTGGCTGCTGTAATTGCCATGCACGCGGCTGTGGATACAGATACAAGCCGCTTCCATTTCTTATATTTTCCCATATTAAAAAGTCTCCTTCCATTGTTAAGGTTTCTGTCAAGAATCCACCTGGAGCTTGTTTGAAGCACCACACAGATTTCTATATTTCCCACTTTAACAAAGGAATCTCTATTCAATCTCTAAATATTATAACATGGCCCATTCCTGTTCTGCAAAAGCTTTAACGAGACAGCAGGCCGCAGAACGCAGCATATGAAAAACCTCCGATGCAAAACAAGAAGCAGCCAGAACACGAATCCTCTCATTCACATTTCTGACTGCTTCTTTTAAAACAATTTTATCTTTTATTCACTTCTCAGCGCGTCAATCGGATTTAAGTTGGCTGCCTTCACAGATGGAAGCAGACCGAAGATAATACCAATGAGCATAGAGAACACTACAGAACCTACAATAGCAGGAACGCTGATAGCGGTAGGCGAGCCCGCCACCTTGGATACCACCTTGGAAAGTCCGATTCCAAGGATGACGCCGATAATACCGCCTACACTGGTCAGTACAGCTGCCTCTGTAAGGAACTGGTTCAGGATGGTCTTCTTCCTTGCCCCAATGGCTTTCTTAAGACCAATCTCCTTGGTACGCTCGGTTACAGATACCAGCATAATGTTCATAACACCGATACCGCCAACCAAAAGGGAAATACTTGCGATCCAGATCAGCTGGGAGTTGGTGCTCTCACTTAGTTTCTGAAGATCCTGTACACGCTGCATCACATCATCCGCTTTGTATTTCAGATTACTGCTGCTGTTCGTGTTTGTACTGCTGATGGATTTGTTCAGGATCTTGGCAACTGCGGAACCAGCAGCACTCATATTATCAGTGCTGTCCACACGGATAATGGCATTCTCAGGCTCATCAAATTTGTACGGGATTGCCCAGCACTTATTTGGAATCAGCACCGTTCCCATAATGCTCTCATAGTAATTGTAAAATTCATTTGGAGAATCCATATTGGGAAGACTGTCGGAAGCCTGCCGTATAACCCCTACAACGGTAAAGGGCTCAGAGCCGATCTCGAGAATTTTTCCCACCGGATTCTCTCCTGGAAAGATAGTATCTGCCGCATAGCTGTCCACCAGCGCAACCTTGCGGAAATCATCGTAATCCTGCTGTACAAAGCCTCTTCCCGAGCGCACCTGATAGCCGCAGGTATCCAGATAATTCTTGTCTACGCCATACACCTTTCCGCCGGAAAAGCTGCTGTTTTCATAGTAAACATTGCTGTTGTAATCTGTTCTGCTGTAGAAAAAGGTTGCATTCACAACATGGTCAGCTTTCAGAACCTCGTTCTTCAGCTCCTGGCTGAGAAGCGGGGTAACGACAGAGCTGTCGCTGTAATAGTCCGCACTGTAGGCACTGTCGCCCTGGGAAAGAGTGATATTCACCGTATTGTTGCCGGAACCGATCAGATCCTCCTTGATCTGCTCACTGGTTCCCTTGATGGTGGACACAATTGCAATAATGGATGCAATACCGATGATAATACCCAGCATTGTAAGGAAAGATCTCATCTTGTGTGACCAGATTCCCTGGAATGCCAGACGTATATTTTCAAACATGAAATCCCTCCTTAACCGATGCCTGAATACGAGGTGGAATCATATCCCATAAACGTATCCAGAGAGCCTTCTTTTGTCTTCACGCCTTCCTGTGCCGTTTTGGAATATGGGAAAGCAATCTTGTCTTCCATGGATAATCCGCCGTTAATCAGCACATACATGCCGCCGTTTACATTCTGCGTCACCTTGACGATCTGTTTCTTGAGGACGCCATTTACGTCCTTATATACATAGCTGACTCCGTCCTCAGTACGGACAAAGGCCTTGGAAAGCACAATTCCCTCTGAAGCCTGTTCCTGCTTCTCAAGCTGGATGTCAACCCAGTCTCCTGCGCTTACCTGCGCCGTATCGTCTGTAATCTTGGCTGTAAAGGTATAGGAAGATACATTGGGGTTGGTGTCCCCGTAATAATAATAGTTATCTCCGGACACTGCATAGTCAGACACCTGAACCACTTCCGCCTCAAACATGGCATATCCAAATTCCCCGTAGGAGCTGCAGCTGATCATAGTGCCTTCCTGAACCTGATCCAGCATAAGCTCACTGACAGTTCCCTGTACATAATAGCCGTCCTTGCTCTTTACTGCCAGGAAAGAATCAGATTCCGAGTTGGTGCCTGTGGCAGCATCTCCAACTGTAGTCACAATACCGTCAAGCTTACTTGTGATCAGCTGTCTGCTTGCTTTCTTCTCAAGCTTGCTGATGCTGATCTCGCTCTCCTGGACATCCAGTTCCAGGCTGGCAATTCGGTTCTTCTGGATCTTAATTGCTTCCGCACGGGTCAGGGTGGAAGTATCTCCTCCAGTATTATCACCGCCGCCGTTGTCCGGGATTTCCGGATCATCACTGCTGCCGTTATCATAATGAAGGGCATCCTCCAGTGTGAAATCCAGCTCCACGAAACGGTCTACCGGATTGGAGAGCAGGCTTCCCTCGATCAGGTAATAGCCTGTGCAGGACTGCTTTCTGTTCTCATAATCTGCAATGGTATCGTTCTGATGGAACTCAAGAAGATACCAGTATCCGCCTGGATGAATGAGCATGGTTCCGTCTGCATTGTAGCCTGCCATCTTATTGAGGAAGGCTCCTGTCACGGTTACCTTGCCCTTAGCGCTGGAACACAGATACAGATACGGATTCTCTTCGGTTCCCTCTCCCATAAAGGGTTCTGTATCATAATCCAGTGTCTGATAGAACGGTTCGTCTCCATCCACAAACCCTTCATTTTTATTCAGGGAATTGTCTCCATCCTGAGTAGGATCTACGTTATTTCCATCTGAAATAAAACCATTCTGGTCGGATGCAGACGCATCGCTGCTGAATCCGCTGTCATCCTCTGTTTTTCCATAGTAGTCAGATGCAGAGGTGGAATCCCCACCTAGATCCTCACCAAGGTCTTCGCTGCCATCTGCCATATCGGAATCTGCCATTCCCAAATCTTCGCTTCCTGCATCTGTCACCTCAGCTGCAGCTTCAGCACTTTCCTGTCCGTCCCCGAAGCCATCTGCAACAGCAGCCAGCAAAAGAGGCTGCATGGCAACTGCCAGATAATGATCGGATGCGGTTACATTGGCAGATGCCATATCATCTGCACCATCACTTCCAGAACCAGTTCCGGAATCGGAGCCAGAGCCCGAATCAGAACCGGAATCAATCAGGCTGTCCGCAGAATTGGCATCGGAATCCAGGATCGGACCACCATTCTGCAGGCTTGTAAGACGCTTCTTTGCTGTTGCAAGATCCTGCTGCTGCTTCTGAAGCTTCAATTTGGCAATATTCAGCTCCATATCCACAAGGGTCATATCAAAGGAAATCAGCTTATCTCCCGGCTTCACCTCGTCTCCCTTGCTTACAAAAATATCCTGAATGATCATGTCCTTGTCCACCGTGATTCTCTGGGTGGCATTGGCATAAACATTTCCGCTTAAAGTATTGTCGGAGCCGTAGTTCTCTCCTGCCAGATCACTGACGCTTGCCACAAGAACCTCCTTCTGGCTCCCCTTGCGCACATACAGAAGTCCGCCGCCGATGCCGGTTCCCACAAGAGCTGTGACAACCACGCCTATGATTACTTTTTTTACTTTGCCCATGGGATCACCTCTTTTCCTGCAGCTCACCGTCACGGATCATAACCACCCGCTTGGCATGGGCTGCGATTTCCGGATCATGTGTGATCATCAGAACTGAAACGCCCTCGTCATTCAGCTTCTGGAACAGCTCCATCACCTGCTTGCCGGACTTACTGTCAAGAGCACCCGTCGGCTCATCTGCAAGCAGAAGCTTGGGGTTGTTCACAATGGCCCTGGCAATGGCAACTCGCTGCATCTGACCTCCTGACAGCTGATTCGGCCTGAAATCCACACGGTCTGCAAGCCCCACTCTGTCAAGGGCTGCAAATGCCCGCTCCCTTCTCTCCTTCTTTGGCACATGTGCATAGTTCAACGGCATTTCCACATTGGAAATGGCAGACTGCCTTGGAAGAAGATGAAAGCTCTGAAATACAAATCCAATCTTGTTCAGACGGATATCTGACATCTCATTCTCAGAGCATTTGCTGATGTCTTCTCCATCCAGGAAAAAGGTTCCCTTGGTTGCCTGATCCAGACAGCCGATAATATTCATCAATGTGGATTTGCCAGAACCGGAGGGACCCATAATTGCCACATATTCCCCCTCCTCCATGGAAAAATTCACATCCTTAAGAACAGGAACGGTCATTTTTCCCTGCTGGTAATCCTTATAAATCCCCTTCAGTTCAAGAATCATCCTGCTGCCTCCATATCATCAGAACCGTACTGCTGTGGTTCATCCATGTTCTCATCCGTGAAGCCTTCCATATCCTCTTCTGTATAGTCCCCATCCATAGAAGAATCCTCTATGGCGGCATCCATGCTGTCATCTGTACCGCCTTCTATGAAATCAGCGGAAGCCTCTCCGTCCATTGACTCCATGGTATCTCCATCGGAGTATGCTTCATCAGGGTACATTTCATCAGAAAGATCTCCGTCTGCACTGCTCTCCATATCCAGCATATTGGCGTAATCCTCATCTGTCATATCCGCCATGTCCTTGGTGCTCATGCCTTCCTCAAGGCTGTCTGACGGGAATGCAATGCTGTCATCCTCAGTCAGACCGTCTGCAATCTCATATTCGGAAAGCTCATCATCATGCTGTCCAAGGATTACGGAACGCTTCTCCAGCCGTCCCTTGGAATCCACAGCCCATACATAAGGGTTCTCTGTGTCTGCATCTACAATGTAATAATCTCCGATCCACACGCCGGTTTTCTTGTCTTCCTGACCCTCGTCCATCTCTATGTATACATGCTGTCCAAGCATAAGCCCGTCAGAGGAATCCAGAGTTACATAGAATGGATAGCTGCTGGAGCTTGTGGTGTCATCGCCGCTGGAACCTCCCCACATATAGCTGTTGCTATTGTTGCTGCTGGATGCACTCTGCTCATCTACAGCTCCCATAGTGCCGCGCCAGATCTGATTCTCGTCTACTCTGGAGCGCACGATCACAGCGGATCCCGGAACAACGGAATTACGGTTCTGCTCATTAACCAATCCCTTGATTCTGTAAGCACCTGTGCTCAAAATGGTAATAAATGAATTATCGGAATCAGAGCTTCCGGAATCAGAGCCCATGCTGTTGTCAAGAGTATCTCCATCTGAGCTGCCAAGCTTGCTGGTATCAATTTTCTGGATGACGCCATCGATCTCGCTGCGCACCTCTGTATTGGTGGTGGCTGCCTGCAGATTGTCAATTTCTGCCTGCTTGCTGATCTGGTCATATTCATTCTTCTTGAGATTCATCTTATTGGTCTCAATCTCAATGGTGTAGGAAAGCTGGCTGCTCTTGTTGGCTTTCTTCTTCTCTTTCTCAAGGGTGGCAATCTGCTCATTCAAACTGAGCGCCTCATTCTTCAGACGGTCAAGTGCAAGCTGTGCTTCCTTTAAGCTGTCCTGGATGCTGCTTAAATCGTATTCAAAAAGCAGCTGGCCTTTCTTGACCTCGTCACCGGTTTTCACCTTTACCTCGGTAACGGTTCTGCCGTTCTCAATATTTACCTTCACAGTATCCTGAGGCTCTACCACTCCGGCAAACCGATTCACCACACCGGAATCCTCTCCAAGCAATGTGCTGATCTTAGTCACATAAGCCACCTGCCCGGATGCGGCGGATGAGTTCGCATAATTCTCTTTATAATAATACCAGCCGCCAGCGCCTGCCGCTCCAGCCAGTATAATAATTCCTCCGATGACAAAAAATTTTTTCTTCATAGTTACCTCCCGTACGATAACTGGAATGTAACTGTTCAGTACCTTCACAGTTACACTGGAATTATTCTTTATATCATTTGCATTATAACAGATAGGTACATTCTCCTGTCATCTGCATTTACCTAACTAATCATAACAGATTCTTTCCCAAAAGAAAAGCTTTCCTGGCAAACAAGGGTCTTTTTCAATGCAATTTTCACAATTTTTTCACTCTTTTTTTAGAAATATCGTATATGTTTTAGGGATTTTTGACTTTTATACCGAAAAATGGTATAATGCACCTACTTATAATGAAAGGAAAAAACTGTATGAAGTCAGTCAAATTTCTGCTTCCTCTTTTGCTTCTGTGTGCAGTTCTTTTTTGCGGCTGTACAGGTAAAGAAGAAAAAAAGATTGACGAAGTAGTAAAGCGGGAACTGGATCTTCTGAAGCATCTGGATTCCGACACCACACAGAAATACATTTCCTACCAGGAAATTTTCCCCGGCGACCTGGAAGACGCCGCAATGTCCTCAGATGTTGAGGAAGTTTTCTCCCTGTTTTTCCAGGATTTCGATTACAAGATTCTGGATACCTCCGTGAACCGGGACAAAGCAATTGCCAAAGTAAGCCTTCGTCTGTTTACCTTGGATGCCCGGGCACTTGCCGAGGATTTTTCCAAGGCGCTGCTGAAGCATGAAATTGCGCTGGCTGCTTCAGATGATACAGAGGATGACCAGACCGTCACCCTGGAAGACCGGTACATGCTTCTGAACCAGCTTCTTAGCTCCAACAAATACCAGACCGTAGAACGCAACTGCAGCATCACCCTTACCGCCTCCGAAAAAAATGAGGAAACCATATGGGAGATCAAGCGTACCACCACACTGGAAAATGATCTGGTAGGCGGTCTTATGAACTATCTGTCGGATCCCGATATTCTCTCACCTGAGGATACCCTTCTTGTGTATCTGGACACGCTGAAAAATATGTCCACTGAGGAACTGGCCAATTACCTGAATGCCGACTCTATTGTAAGCACAGAGGATCCCAACAAGATCAGCCTTGCAAATGCCCTGGTGGAACAGGTTCATAACATTTTTAACTACAGCATCGGGGAAACCTCTGTTTCCGGCTACCACTCTTCTGTAAAGGCGGATATCACCACCTTTGACAGCGAGGCGATTTTAAACAGCTATCAGTCTCAGTTAGATGATTACCTTTCCTCTACGGATGCGGTCATCGACGGTGCCCAGAAGCGCTATAACAAATCCTACCAGCTTCTGATCGACTCCATCAAGGAGAACAAAGAAGAAAAAACAGTGACCACAACCTTTACCCTGATCAACGACGGAGCTTCCTGGAAGCTTGAGGACGCAGGCTCTGTATTCGGACAGGCACTGTTCGGAACCTTAAGCTCCAGCCCTGTAGAAGACAGTGAAGAAGATTCCTGATCACATAAAAAATCCCGCTCTGGCGATTCAGTCAAAGCGGGATTTTTTTATAACAATCATAACATTTCTGCTGTCTTTTTTATTCTTCTGTCTCTTCTTTTTCCACTTCCAGTCCAAGCTCATTCAGCTGTGCCTCGCTTACGCGCTGGGGAGCCTGAGTCATCAGACAGGATGCATCTTTCACCTTCGGGAATGCGATTACGTCACGGATGCTGTCAACCTTGGCGATCAGCATAACCAAACGGTCAAGGCCATAAGCCAGTCCAGCGTGAGGCGGAACTCCGTATTTGAATGCATCCAGAAGGAATCCGAACTGCTCATGGGCAGCTTCCGGTGTAAATCCAAGTTCCTTGAACATTCTCTCCTGAATATCATCCTGATGGATACGAACGCTTCCTCCACCGATCTCATTACCGTTCAGTACGATATCATAAGCCTTGGCACGAACTGCGCCCGGATCTGTGTCAAGAAGCGGGATATCCTCGTCCATCGGCATGGTAAATGGATGATGCATAGCTGTGAAACGGTTCTCCTCCTCGCTCCACTCAAGCAGCGGGAACTCAGTTACCCATACGAAACGGTACTCGTTCTTGTCCAGAAGATCCATCTGTTTTGCAAGCTCCAGACGAAGTGCGCCAAGAACATCATAAACCAATTTCTTCTTGTCTGCTGCGAACAGAAGCAGATCTCCTGCCTTACCATCCATAGCAGCTACCAGTGCGTCCATCTCCTCATCTGTCATGAATTTGGCAAAGGAGGATTTTCTTGTGCCGTCTTCTGCGATTGCAATGTATGCAAGACCCTTTGCGCCGTAGCCTTTTGCAAATTCTACAAGCTTGTCGATCTTCTTACGAGGCATGCTTCCCTGTCCCTCAGCGTTGATACCGCGAACGCTTCCGCCGTTCTCAAGGGCACTTGTAAATACGGAGAAGCCACAGTTCTTCACAATGCCGCTTACATCATGAAGCTCCATGCCAAATCGCATATCCGGCTTGTCGGAGCCGAAACGGTCCATAGCTTCCTGCCAGGTGATTCTCTGGATTGGAAGCTTCACATCGATGCCAAGAACTTCTTTGAACAGATAAGAAAGGTATCTCTCGTTTACATCGATTACATCATCAACATCAACGAAGGAAAGCTCCATATCGATCTGTGTGAACTCCGGCTGACGGTCAGCACGAAGGTCCTCGTCACGGAAGCATCTTGCGATCTGGATGTATCTGTCATATCCAGAGCACATCAGAAGCTGTTTGTACAGCTGCGGTGACTGCGGAAGACCATAGAAGCAGCCTGGATGTACACGGGACGGTACCAGGTAATCTCTTGCTCCCTCTGGAGTACTCTTGCCAAGCATAGGAGTCTCGATTTCCAGGAATCCCTCGTTTGTAAAGAAGGATCTGGTAAGCTGCATTACGCGGCTTTTCAAGATCAGGTTTTTCTGAAGGTCCGGACGTCTTAAGTCAAGATAACGGTATTTCAGACGAACGTCCTCTTTTGTTTTGCTGTTCTCCTCAACCGGGAACGGAGGAACCTCTGCCTCGGAAAGAACACGAAGGGATTTTGCTCTTACTTCGATCTCACCTGTTGCAAGGTTCTCATTGACAGCACCGCCACGTTTCTCAACAGTACCGGTTACTGCGATTACAAACTCGCTTCTGAGCTTGCCGGCTTTTGCAAAGCCTTCCTCATCAATGGAGCCATTCTCGAAGATCAGCTGCATGATACCGCTGCGGTCACGTAAGTCTACGAAAATGATTCCTCCTTTATCTCTAGCCTTCTGAACCCATCCCATAAGGGTTACTTCACTGCCAACCATCTGTGTGGTCACTTCTGCACATCGGCAGGTTCTGTGCAGTCCCTGCATACTCTCAGCCATTTTGCTGCCTCCTTTATCTCTTGAAGAATTCCACAAATTCTGTATAGCCTTCTGCAGCCATCTGGTCTTTCTGGAATTTCTTGTTCTTTTTCATAATGGAGATGTTAACCTGGATTCCAGTCTTTCTCTCCTCTTCCGCCTGGCGGAAAATCTCGATCAGCTTGTCAGCAGGCATATTTTTCTCAATGAGATATGCCTTCTTGGTCTTCGCTGTGGGGATCTGGTAGCCTCTCTCCAGAAGGAGCATAACAATACGCTCAAATCCGATGGAGAAACCGCATGCGCTTGTATTGTTTCCGGTAAATTTACCGATCATCTCATCATAACGTCCACCGCCGCCAACGCTGCCGCCGAACTCATCCATAGAAATCTCGAAGATCGGACCTGTGTAGTAGGACATGCCTCGTACCAGAGTCGGATCAAATGCCATCTTGAAATCAGCAGTTTTCACAGCTTCTACTGTGGAAATAATGGTCTCAAGATCTTCTGCGATCTGCTCATCCAGCACACCAGAGAGCTTCTCCTTGCAGTATCTTACACCCTGGATGTCAGAGCTGATCTCCTTGAACATCGCAAGGTAAGTGTCAATGCTCTCTTTTGCAAAGCCCTCTTCCTCAAGCTCTTTGGCTACACCCTCAAGACCGATCTTGTCCATCTTGTCAAGGATGATAAATACAGTGTCAAAGCTTTCCTTCGGGAATCCGCTGTACTCAGCCATAGCCTTCAGGATACGGCGGTCATTGATGCGGATGGTAAAGTTGTGAAAGTCAAGCTTGCCAAGAAGGGTGGTGGTTGCAAGCACCAGCTCGATCTCAGCCATATAAGTGGGCTCACCCAAAATATCAATGTCACACTGCATAAACTGACGGAAACGGCCTCTCTGAGGACGGTCAGCTCTCCATACATAGCCCATCTGCAGTGCCTTAAACGGTCCCGGCAGCTCATTGGCGTTGTTGGAGTAATATCTGGAAAGGGGTACTGTCAGGTCATAGCGAAGACCGGAATCTACAAGATCTGCCTCCTCTTTTGCCTGGTCAAGCTTCAGCTTCTCGCCTCTTTTGAGGATTTTGAAGATCAGCTTCTCATTGTCTCCGCCCTGCTTGCTGCAAAGGTTCTCAATGTGCTCCACGCTCGGAGTCTCGATTGAAGTAAATCCAAAGGAGCCGTATGTCTCGCGGATCAGTCCGGTAACATAGTTACGGATTTCCATCTCCTTTGGTAAAATATCTTTCATGCCGGTAACCGGCTTCTTCTTTAATGCCATGTTTCCTCCTTCATCAACCAGTTTTCCTGGTATGTACTACTCTTTGAAATGCAAGAAATACTTCCAAATCAAAGTTTTTTATTTCATCTATCATCAGTTCCATCACGGTGCGCCGGTCAAAGGCCTTGCGGTAGGAGCGGTCCTGGCTCAGGGCACAGAACACGTCGCATACCCGCAGGATCCTGGCGCCGATGGGAATCTCTTCCCCTGCCAGATTGGACGGGTAACCGCTTCCATCGTAATTTTCATGATGATAGAGAATACTCTCAAGAACAAAATCTGAATAGCCCTGGCCCTTTAGTTCCTCGTAGCCAAGAGTGGAATGCATACGGACATATTTCAGTTCCTCGATCACAAGAGGGTTCTTCTCCTGTCCGTTGATGTAACTTCTCAGCTTCAGCTTTCCAATGTCGTGAAGCATTCCGGCTATGGCAAGGTCATAGCACTGCTCATGGGGAAGGCCAAGCTCCGTGGCAAGGGCATAGACCAGATTGCTTACTGCAATTCCATGCTTCAGCTCTGCAGACAGGTCAAATTCCAGAAGTCTGTCCGTTCCTTCTGACTGGGTTTTCGAAAGCTCTTCCAAGAATTTTCCCTCCCCTCTATAACCAGGTTCCGATTCCTGTACGCTTTCTTTCGATCATCTCATCGATGCGGGCAATGTAGCTGGTTACATCCTTTACATTCTCCACGCGCTCGATCCGTTTTCCATGGTCAAACACCAGCTTGGAAGAACCGCCTGCTCCAAGAGCGATGATGGGCTGTTTTTCTTCCATAATCAGTATATTGTAAATCCCGGCTTTGTCAACCTTTGCATAGCCTACATTTTCAAAATTTCCCTTCATGTTCTTCTGACGGTACAGATAGTAGGGGCCCATTTCCATGGAATAAGCTGTCTGCTGGGTCAGATCCATGATCTCCTGATTGTTCTCAAAGGTCATTTCCTGATATTTGTCACGGAACATATTCAGGCGGGCTGCACGCTTCACAGCCAGGGAATGGACGGTCAGGCTGTCCGGGGAAAGTTCCTTGATCTTATCCAATGTGTTTCTGACCATGGAAATATCCTCTCCAGGCAGTCCCACAATAAGATCCATGTTAATATTGTTATAATCTAATTCTCTGGCAAGCTGAAATGCCTCAATGGTCTGCGCCACTGTATGGCGTCTGCCGATGATTTCCAGAGTTTTCTGGTTCATAGTCTGAGGGTTCACGGAAATTCTGGTCACAGGATATTCCCGGATGGCTTCCAGCTTCTCTCTTGTAATGCTGTCTGGTCTGCCTGCCTCGATGGTAAACTCCACCAGCCCGTCAAATCCGAAGGATTCTCCCAGCTGATCCAGAAGCCGCCTTAGCTGATCCGACTCCAGGGTGGTAGGCGTACCGCCGCCAATGTAGATGGTGTCCAGTTTGTAGTTCTTCATCATCTTAGCAGTTTCCCGAATCTCAAGACACAGGGCATCCAGATACTCATCCACACGCTTGTGCCAGATCTTCAGCGGGTAGGAACTGAAGGAACAGTACAGACAGATACTGGGGCAAAAGGGAATGCCTACATAAAGGCTGTAGCCGTGCTCATAATCAATATCCTGGAGAAGTGCCCGCTCCCGGTTTGCTATGGTGATGGCAAGCGCTGTTTTCTTGGCACTGACCAGATAGTGATCCCGCATTACCTGAGCAATCTCAGTATTCTTCATGCCGCTCTCGATCATCCCCATGGCAAGCTTGGCCGGGCGGATTCCGGTAAGGTTGCCCCATGGAAGGGTTCTTCCGGTAAGCTTCACCAGCACATTGTAGAGAACATATTTCAGGCCGTCCTTGTTGGCTTTGCGAAGCTCATGGGCATCCATGATTTTGGGACTTTCCTGTGCGCCGTCCTCTGGCTTCTTGGCCTCACTGCTTTCTTCCTTTAAATCTGCACCTGTGATCACAGCCGCCCGCGCTGCACCTTTTTTGTCCTTTGTCTCATAACGGATGATGAAATCCTTCTCATCCCTCTCCACAGTAAAGAAGATATCGTACTCCTCTTCGTCCTTTTCGTAGAGGCTGTGGATATCTCCTTCCGGATAAAACGCTTTTATTAATTCATATACATCATGCTCGAAATCCCTGTCAAGCAGCAGGATTCCTATTTTACACAAATGGATTGTACCTCTTTTCGTAGCCGATTGTTGTGGAAGTATCATGTCCCGGATACACACTGGTGTCATCCGGCAGAGCGGCCAACAGTCTGTGCAGGCTGTCCCGGATCTGGCTGGCACTTCCTCCCGGAAAATCTGTCCTGCCTACAGAGCCGCAGAACAGAGTATCTCCGCTGAACAGAACGCCTTCCTCTTTCAGATAATAGCAGCAGCTTCCCTTGGTATGTCCCGGCGTATGGATCATCTGGATGGAAAATCCCGCCGCTTCAAATACCTGCAGGTCATCCAGAAATACATCCGGGCGGATGGAGCAGGATTTCCCCATCTGGTCTGTCATATTCACAGAAGGCTCCCGGAGCATTTCCTCTTCCTGACGACAGGCATAAACAGGAATCTGATACTTTTCCCGCACTGCCTCCACGCCCATAATATGATCGAAATGACCGTGTGTGAGAAGCACTGCCACAGGCCTTGCGCCCATAGCGTTCACTTTTAATTCTATCTTGGAAGGTGAATCTGCCGGATCGATAATCAGCGCTTCACCTGTCTCTTTATTTTTTGCAATATAGCAATTGGTATATACAGGGCCAAGAACGCACTGCTGTAATTCAAGTTTGCCCATATTCTATCCTTTCACGGCATCAGCCTGTAGTTCTCTCCACATCTAAAACGCTCTCCAGCTGGCGGATCTTCTCAATGAGAGAGTTCAGTTCCTCCTTGCAGCTGACGTTAAAGCTTACGGAAATCGTCGCCTTCTCCTGCTTACTGGTGCGGCAGTTGATATTGCGGATATCGATCTTGCGCTCGGTAAAGATCTTGGAGATATCCACCAGAAGACCGGTACGGTTGTTGGCATACACATTGATCTCTGCCATGTAATGCTCATCCTGCTTGGTCTCCGGCTGCTGCCACTCTGCCTCCAGAAGACGGCTTCTGTCCATCTCAGACATATTCATCACATTGACGCAGTCTGTTCTGTGAATGGTAACCCCGCGGCCTCTTGTGACATAACCCACGATCTCGTCTCCAGGGATCGGGTTGCAGCACTTGGAAAAACGCACTGCCACATCATGGATTCCACGCACTACAATGCCGCTCTTGCTCTTAATGTGATGCTTCTTATCCTGATTCTCTGCAGCTGCTGCCTCCAGAACTTCCTCATCTGTAAGGTTCTTCTTATTCTCCTTGTCATAAGCCTCTACCAGCTTATTAAATACCTGGCCTTCCTTCAGGCCGCCATGTCCAATGGCCGCCAGCACGGAATCCCAATCACGGAAGCCATACTTGTGAAGAACCGCATCCATATACTGAGGCTTGGCATAGTTGGCAAATTTAAAGCCCTTGCTCTTGGCATACTGAGCCAGCATTTCCTTGCCTTTCAGAATATTATCTTCCTTCAGCTCTTTCTTAAACCACTGATTGATCTTGTTCTTCGCCTGGGTACTCTTTACCACCTTCAGCCAGTCACGGCTTGGTCCCTGGGAGTTCTGGGAAGTGATGATTTCAATACGGTCACCATTCTGGATCCGGTACTCAATGGGAACCAGCTTGCCGTTTACACGGGCGCCTACCATCTTGTTTCCTACAGCACTATGTACGCTGTACGCAAAGTCAATAGGGGTAGAACCGTTGGGAAGGGTCTTTACATCTCCCTGCGGGGTAAAGCAGTATACACTGTCCGCAAACAGATCCAGGTCATTCTTAAGAAGGCTCATGAACTCTTTATTGTCAGACATGTCCCTCTGCCACTCCAGGATCTGGCGCAGCCAGTTTAATTTCTCTTCCTCACGGTTGCCGGAAGAGGCCTTGCCGTCAGATGCTTCTTTATATTTCCAGTGTGCAGCAATACCATATTCCGCAGTCTTATGCATCTCAAAGGTTCGGATCTGGATCTCAAAAGGCTGTCCGTTTGGTCCGATCAAAGTGGTATGCAGGGACTGATACATGTTTGGCTTAGGCATTGCAATGTAATCCTTGAAGCGTCCCGGAATGGGCTTATACATCTCATGGATCACGCCAAGAGCCGCATAACAGTCCTTCACGGTATCCACCAGAATACGCACTGCAAACAGATCGTAGATCTGGTCAATAGTCTTGTTCTGGTTCACCATCTTCTTGTAGATGCTGAAGAAATGCTTCACACGTCCGTCTACCTGTGCTTTGATGCCTGCTTCCACCATATGCTGCTTCACAGTCTTCACAATATTGCCCACAAATTCCTCTCGGACGCTCTTGCGAAGGGCTACCTTCTCAACCAGATCGTAGTACACATCCGGCTTCAGGTATTTCAGGGAAAGGTCATCCAGCTCTACCTTGATCTTGGAAATACCAAGACGCTGGGCAATGGGCGCATAGATGTCCATGGTCTCCCTTGCCTTCTCCTTCTGCTTCGCAGGAGTCATATACTGAAGGGTACGCATGTTATGAAGACGGTCTGCAAGCTTGATCAGGATCACACGGATATCCTTGGCCATGGCAAGAAACATCTTGCGAAGGCTCTCTGCCTGCATCTCCACCTTATCTGTGGAGTAGGACAGCTGTCCGATCTTGGTCACGCCATCAACCAGAAGAGCCACCTCAGGCCCGAATTCCTTGGTGATCTCCTCGCAGGTCATCCAGGTATCCTCCACAGCGTCATGGAGAAGTCCTGCAACGATGGTCTCCTTATCCAGTTCCAGATCTGCCAGAATAATTGCTACGCATAACGGATGAATGATATAAGGCTCCCCGGACTTTCTTTTCTGGTCCTTGTGGGCCTCCCGCGCAGTCTCATATGCCTTCTGGATCAGCGTAATATCTGTAGAAGGATGATATTTCTTAATGCTGGCGATCAGCTCATTATATAATACTTCAGGGCTTGTAAAGTCGTGCATGGATTTCACAGCTGCATCTGCCTTCTTCACAGACTCCAGCTTCTCCATATCCTCCTTGGACATTTCAGGTGTCCCGCCCCTTTCTGTAATAACATCAGCCATAATTTACACCTGCCTGTTTCTATACTATCTGCGTCAGCATTTGCCCTCATGATCCATGACAGGCATCTGGCGAAACAGACTCATCCATTTATTTGCCTTCGTAGCGGATTACGGAAGCCACATCATATTTTTCCAGTTTCTTACGTCCCTCAAGGCCTGCAAGCTCCATCAGGAACACGATTTTCACAACCTCTCCTCCAAGCTGCTCGATCAGCTTGGCAGCAGCCTCAACAGTACCGCCTGTAGCGATCAGGTCGTCGATAATTACAACCTTCTGGCCTGGCTTGATGGCATCCTTGTGGATTTCGATCTCTGCCTTGCCGTATTCCAGATCGTAGCTTGCGGAAATGGTCTCGCATGGAAGCTTGCCTTTCTTGCGGACTGGAACAAATGGTTTGTGAAGATTGTATGCGATAGGCATTCCAAAAATAAATCCGCGGGATTCGGTACCTACGATCACATCTACATCAACGTCCTTCAGGCAGTCCTGCATGGAATCAATTGCAAGCTTCAGTCCGTCTGCATCCTGAAGGATACTTGTCACATCTCTGAAAATAATTCCCGGTTCCGGAAAATCCGGTATGCTTCTTACATATTCCTCTATTTTTTTCATAAAGAGCCTCCTCAGATATAGGGATGTGGGGAAAGCAGCAGCCACCCCCGGCATCATAATTATTTTTCAGTATACCACTTTTTACATACAGAATCAATGTCAAACCGACACGCTCCCTGCAAATACCGCATTTTTCGTGGTTTTACATGATTATTCACTGATCAGCAGTAATTTTGTATAACAATTTGCAGAGATTCTCTTCCCATATAGGAATTGATCCTTGGGTAATAGGTCACGGAAATGGTCTCATGAGACCTGGCAAAATCCGCGAATTCTTTCGCCTCGCCCCAGTAAAGGCCGTCCATCACAGCACCGGACGGGTCCCTCAGCTGCAGCTTCACTGTATTCTGAGTCTTTCCATATATTCCCACTTTTAAAACACGAAGATTTTTCTGGGCAAAAAGAGGCTTGGTGTTTCCCTTGCCAAAAGGTTCCAGAATGGAGAGCTGCTCTACCAGTTCTTCGTTAATATAGGAAATAGGCATAGGCACATCGATTACGATTTTGGGAATCATGTCCTCTTCTGTCAGGGTGCAGTTGTCATTCAAGGTCTGGCGGAATTTTTCCACATTCTCTTCCTCAATGGAAAGGCCTGCTGCCATAGGATGGCCGCCATACTGTACCAGAAGGCTGTCACATTTCACCAGTTCCTCGTACATGGAATAGTTTTCCGTGGATCTGCCACTGCCTTTTAAGGACTTTTCCCCTCTTGTAAGGACAAAGGTGGGCTTATGGTACTTTTCACGGATTCTTCCAGCTATAATTCCGGCAAGGCTTTCGTGACATTCCGGCAAAAATACTACCATTACCCGGTCGTTTTTCAGGTCGCTGCTCTCGATCAGCTTGTAGGCTTCCTCCGTTTCTTTTTCCGTCAGGGCCTTGCGGCTGTCGTTCAGGGCTTTCAGATCTCCCGCAAGCTTTGCAGCCTCTTCCTCATCCTCCGACTGCAAAAGTGCCAGGGAGCGCATTGCGGTATCCAGTCTGCCGCTGGCATTGATGCAGGGGCCAAGACGGAATCCAATGTCGTAAGAGGTGATTTTCTGGTCTTCCAGGCCGATGGCCCGGATCAGCGCTTTCAGGCCTTTGTTTTTGGTAAAAGGCAGACGGGCAAGTCCCTCCTTTACCAGAATACGGTTTTCTCCCTGAAGGTCCATAATATCCCCCACTGTAGCGATTGCCGCAGGCTCCAGGAAATCTTCTTTTTCTTCTTCCGGAAGCCTGTATTTCTCATAAAGGGCAAAAACCAGCTTCATGGCTACCACAGCCCCGCAGATATTTTTGTTGGGGTATGTACAGTCTGCCTGCTTGGGATTGATGATGGCGTCCGCCGGGGGAAGGATGTAAGTTCTTCCTTCTTCGGTATCAGTAAAAGGCACCTCGTGGTGGTCGGTCACCACCACAGTCATCCCCAGTTCTTTTGCATAGGTGATCTGGCTTGATGCGGAAATGCCATTGTCACAAGTCACAATGGTGTCGATGCCGTCCTCCATAGCTTTTTTGATCAGATGGTCGTGAATTCCATAGCCGTCTGCCACACGATCTGGAATGTAAGTGTCCACATTTGCTCCAAGGCGCTTAAAGCCTTTCAAAAGAATGTAGGTAGCTGTCACTCCGTCAATATCGTAATCCCCGATAATCCGCATTTTGGTTCCTGCATCTATTTTCCCGGAAATGATTTCCACGGCCTTGTCAATGTCCTTCAGAAGTTTCCAGGAGGGGATATCTGCCAGGGTTCCATTCAGATATTCTTCTATAGCCTCATCACCTGTTATGTCTCTGTTGCGGATGATCCTTGCAATTACCGGATCAATCCCATATTTCCTGCCAATTCCCTGGAAATCAGCCTTTTTCGCGGTTACTACCCATTTTTCCATTCTTTTTCTCCTCGTATCATATGGTCTTACGCAATTTTAATATGAATCCGGATAAAAAGCAAGCCGGGACAGGTTTTCACGCCTGTCCCGGCTTAACATCTCTTTTATTTATTTTCTTCGGAAGAACTGTTCTCGGCATTCTTTGCAGCTTCCTGTGCTGCAAGACGCTCCTGAACTCTCTTGCGGTTTTTCTTCTTCGGCTGAGCCTGTGCGTTGGAAGCCGGAGCACTCTGTGTATTTGCACTCTGTGCTGTCTTCTTAGCAGGTGCTGCAGCCGCTGCAGCTTTCACAGTATCCTGTCCTGCGCCGATTTTCTTTTTCATTACCAGCCACAGTGCACCTGTAATACATACAGAAGAATATGCACCGCAGATAATACCAACCATCAATGGTGCAGCAAACTCACGGATAGAAGAAACACCCATGATATAAAGAACTGCTACCATGATAAAGGTAGTAAGGGAAGTATAAATACTTCTGGTAAGTGTCTGTGTAATACTTCTGTTGACCACTTCCTCAATCTCATCCAGACGTTTGCTTCCGTGAAGGTTCTCACGGATACGGTCGAAGATAACGATTGTAGCATTGATAGAATAACCAACGATGGTCAGCATACATGCGATAAAGGTATTTCCTACGGAAATTCTGGAAATCGCATAGAAGGTAAGGACAACCAGAACGTCATGGAGAAGTGCAAGTACTGCACTGCCTGCAAAGCGGATATCCTTGAAGCGGAACCAGATGTAAAGAAGCATGAAGATAGTAGCAACGATAACGGCAACTACTGCATCTCTTCTCATCTCATTGCTGACAGTAGCGGAAATGCTCTCTGCCTGAATCAGGGACTCATCTACATCAAACTTATCCACAAGTGCCTTGTTCAGAGCTTCACGCTCGTCCAGAGTCAATGCGCGGGTCTTAATGATAACCTGCTTGGTTCCAACAACCTTGGTAGGCTGTACATTCTTATCTCCTGTTACTTCTTCTACAACAGGTGTAACCTCAGAATCAATGGTCTTAATGTCCAGATCCTCATTAAAGGTAACATTGGTAGAAGTACCGCCTGAAAACTCAAGGCTGTAGTTCAGGGCTTTTCCGCCTGTTGTACTGTGGATCAGCATGACTGCCGGTCCTGCAAGAATCAGGATAATAGAAAGAGTAAAGCAGAATTTTCTCTTTCCGACAAAGTTGATAACCTTCTTCTCTTCTGTCTTTCCGTAAAATTTCTCATCACGTACTCCGACTGCATATAATGCATTAATCACAAGTCTGGAGAATACCAGTGCTGTGAACATGGAAACCACAATACCAAGTGCCAGAGTGTAAGCAAAGCCCTTAACAGAACCGGTACCCAGCCACATCAGCACGAATGCTGCGATCAGAGTTGTGATGTTTCCGTCAAAGATTGCAGAAAATGCTTTGGAAAATCCGGCTTTGATTGCGGCGCGCACGGTAGAGCCTGCGCCGATTTCCTCACGGATACGTGCATAAATAATAACGTTGGCATCTACTGCCATACCAATGCCCAGGATGATACCTGCAATACCCGGAAGCGTAAGGGTAATGTCAAATGCATTTAAGGTAAGCAGAATAGTTGCTGTATAGAAAATCAGGGATAAGCCTGCAACCGCACCAGGTACACGGTAAGCAATGATCATGAACAAAATGACGATGATCAGACCGATCATACCTGCAATAAGGCTGGTGGAAATTGCTTCCTCACCAAGCTGTGCTGCTACAACACTGGAACGAAGCTCTGTAAGCTCAAGGCTAAGAGAACCGATACGAATATAGGAAGCAAGCTCCTGCGCTCTCTCAACGCTTTCCATACCGCTGATCTGTGCCTTACCGCCTGTGATGGCTTCATTTACTCTTGGAGCGCTTAATACGCCGTTATCATAAATGATGGCGATCTGTTTGCCTACATTGTTCTGGGTAGCTTCTGCAAATTTGGTCTTTCCTTCATCTGTAAGAGTCAGGTCGACTACATATTCCCTGCTGCTGGAGTTCTGCTGCTGGATCGCACCGCCTGTAGCATCTGCCACGTCAGTACCTTCCAGTACTACACAGCCTGCCTCACGGATTTCATCCAGGCTTCTTGCCAGGGAGTATCCGGTCTCGCTGTTAGCATCAGTCTGGAAGTTTGCGTTTCCGTCCTCATCCTGCTGTGTGATAAAGCAAAGGGAGCCTGGCTGGCCAAGTTCTTCCAGAATGGCATTTGCATCTGTTACACCCGGAATTTCAACATTGATACGGTCGGAGCCTTCCTGGTATACCTGTGCTTCTGTGCTGTACTGTTCAACACGTTTCTGCAGCTTGTAGACAGTATCCTTCATGTCCTCACTGCTTGGGTCGCTGTCTTTTGCCTGATAGGTAATGCTCACACCACCGGCCAGATCAAGTCCGGTCTTAATGTTCTTCGCAGCTCCGGTTCCTGTAGGACCGATGCCTACTGCGGCTGTAAAGCAGCAAAACACTGTGATGATGGCAGTCAGAATCAGGACTAAGATTCCTCTTGATTTTTTCATTGTTCTGTCCCTTCTTTTTGGTTTTTCGCAAAAGCAGGGCTGACAGAAATCTTCGCAGCTGGCGAAGAGCTATCAGTCTTCTGCCAGTGCGGCTTTTATCATGATGGCGCACTCCACACGCTTCCTCTGGAGTTCACATCCGATTTCATAATTACTTCTGATATCCTGATGAGCATGATATCCGTTGGCTGCACACCCGCCGCTGCAGTAGAATCTTGCAAAGCATTCCTTGCAGGCTGGCTTGGTATAAACATTGCATCCGCCAAATTCCTTCTGGATGTCTGTCCTTACCAGTCCATCGTCTACATTTCCCATCAGATATTCTTCTTCACCAACAAACTGATGACAAGGATAAAAATCTCCCCACGGAGTTACAGCAAGATACTCTGTACCGCTTCCGCATCCGGAAAGTCTCTTATATACACACGGACCACCGGTAAGATCAATCATAAAGTGGAAGAAGTTAAAGCCTTTGCCTTCCTTCTCGCGTTTGATCATCTCTTTGGCAAGGAGGTCATATTCTTCCATAATCTTCGGCAGGTCCTCCTCACGAAGTGCGTATTCCTCTGCAGGATCAGCTACCACCGGTTCCACAGAAATCTGCTTGAAGCCAAGATCTGCAAGATGAAGCACATCCTTGGAGAAATCAAGATTATGATGAGTAAAGGTTCCTCTTACATAATACTTGTCCTGATTTCTGGATTCTGCAAACTTCTGGAACTTAGGCATAATAAGATCATAGCTGCCGGCACCTTTGCGGAACGGGCGCATGAAATCATGAACCTCCTTGCGGCCGTCAACACTGAGGACCACATTTCCCATTTCTTTGTTACAGAATTCCATTACCTCATCGTTGAGCAAGACACCGTTGGTGGTAAGGGTAAAGCGGAATTTCTTATTATGGATTTTCTCCTGCTCGCGGCCATATGCTACCAGGTCTTTTACAACCTGCCAGTTCATAAGCGGCTCGCCGCCGAAAAAGTCAACCTCCAGATTGTGTCTGGAGCCCGAATTGGCGATAAGGAAATCCAATGCCTTCTTGCCCACCTCAAAAGACATAAGGGCACGTCTTCCGTGATATTCCCCTTCTTCTGCAAAGCAGTAGCGGCAGGCAAGATTACAGTCATGTGCAATGTGCAGGCAGAGGGCTTTCACCACTGTCTGACGGTTCTTTGTAAATGCATCAATGGCATTCTCGTATACATCCTTTGTGAAAAGCATGCCTTCTTCCCTCAGCTTCTCACATTCTGCCACTGATGTCCTAATATCTTCCTCTGAAAACTGATTTCCCAGTTTTCCTACAATGGCTGCTGCGTCAAGGCCTTCTTCCATATAAGGAAGCACTTCATAGGTGACCTCGTCCACAACATGGATACATCCGCTGTTAATGTCCAGCACAATGTTATAGCCATTGTTCTGATAACGGTGAATCAGACTCATGTTATTATATCCTTTCATTTTTCCTATTGCATGAATAAGCAGCGGCTGTTACACCGCTGCTTACATACGTTTCCAGCTGCTTTAAATAGAAATGTCTCCTACTTATTTGTTCTCGCAGCTCTGGTTTCCTACTGTACAGGATGTCTTGCATGCGGACTGACATGATGTCTGGCACTCGCCGCATCCGCCCTTCTTTACAGTGTTCTGCAGATTCTTTGTATTTAATGTTTTGATATGCTGCATGATATAGCCTCCTTATGTATATTATCTTCGCCTAGTATATCATATCTTTTTTTATTTTTAAAGTATTTTTTTCACGAAAGCATTCCTCCCAGTGCGCCGCCCCCAAGACACATGAAAAATGTGGTCACAGCGTGCATCAGGCTCATATCCCATTTGCCTTTTACCGCAAAGGAGACCGTAATCAGAAGAAGGTAATAAAAGACTCCTACCAGGATTCCCCAGAGATATTTGTCCTTTCTTATGATTTTGCCTGCCATAAAGCCTCCAAGCAGACAGGACAGGATATACACCGCCACAATCCCGGCGGATACCGGCTTTTCCCCCAAGTCAAACTGAAACAGAAGAAACGCCAGAAGCAGCAGGGAAATTCCTGTTACTGCATAAGAAAAAAGCAGTGATCTCAAAATCGCTCTTACTTTCATAAAAACAGCCCTCCTATATGGAATATATGGGAGGGCTGCTGTGGTTATTCGCCTGTAAGCTTATTCATTTTCTTTTTATTCATTTTCTTTTCTGCGGATGCCAAATACGGCTGCCACCATTCCAGCTGCTGTCATCAGCAGAAGGACAAATGGAAGGACTGTAGTCTCATCACCGGTTTTAACTGCGTTGGATGTCTGGCTCTGTCCGTTATTGTTTGCAGTGCTGTCGGAGGACTGGCTGTTTCCATTGCTGGAACTGCTTCCGTTTGCAGAAGAGGTTCCGCCAGTTCCTGTGCTGCTGTTTCCACTATTTCCGGAAGTGCTGTTTGCATCGGAAGTATTTCCTGTGTTTCCAGATGTGCTGGTATTTCCGGAATTATCAGCTGTGCCAATTGTACTGGATGCTGAACCGCCATTGCTGCTGTCTGTTCCGGTTCCGGCTGTTCCATCAGTGCCGGTTCCTGTGGTTCCGTTTGTACCAGTCGTTCCGCTTGTTCCACCAGTTCCTGCACCTGCGGTTCCGGTAACGGATGGGGATGGTGTCGGTGTTCCGCTGATAGTCACGGTAGGTGTGGGAGTCGGAGTTCCGTTATCTCCGTAAGCGCCGTTGGCGATCTCATCTCCGATGATCGGGCGGAAGCCTGCAATTCCAAATGGGCTGAAGGAATGGGTACTGAATACCATTGTGCTTCCATTCACGCTTGGAACGATTGTCTCTGTTGCACCGTTGGCAAGCAGATGCTCGATGGAATACTCATAGCCCTCTTTTACCGGAATGGTAACACTTACATACTGGCCATCCGGGATCTCGTACTCGGTATTGTTCTTCAGATCCCATAATTTAAACTCATAGGACTGGAAAATATTGGCTTTCTCTTCGTTCTTGAATTCGTAGCTCTCGCCGCTTTCCACCTGGAACTGTACATACCACGGAAGGTCAATGCCAGATACGGTAATGCCCTCGCAGGTATGGTTCTCTGCGGCTCTTGCAGCCTGCTCTTCCTCTGTCAGATCGTCCTCTGCGGTATTCGGTCTCGTGTCAGAAACAGTGAAATCTGCCGGATTGTCAAAAATATTTTTCTCATCGGAAGAAGTATCTTCCTCTGTAGCTTCGTCCGTATTCTCAGATGGCTCCACTTCATCCAGCACAGTTGCTCCTGGCATAAGGGCTCCGAATTTATCGTTCAGCATTCCGCCTGCGCTTTCATTCTGGGCGGTATCCTCTGCCGGCACCTCGGAAGCTGCAGGTTCTTCGGCCTGATCCGGTGTGCTGTCTTCTTCAGCTGCTTCTGTAATCTTAGCGGAGGTGTCCTCTTTGGTCTCTTCACCGGAAGCAGCTGTCAGTGCATTGTCAGCTTCTGTCTCATCTGGCAGGATTGCATCTGCAGCGGACGGAGCTTCTGTAACAGGCGCATCCTTTAAAAGATCGTCTGCGGTATTTCCTGCCTCCTCTGCGGTATCAGCGTTCTCCGGCTGGTCAGCTTTGTCGGAGTTCCCGGTATCCTCTGTACTGTCGGAAGCTGCCGGAACATCCGGGTTCTCTGCCGCTGGCTCCTGGGACGGAGTCTCTGCTGGAGTCTCTGTCGGTGTTTCCGCAGGGGCTGCTTCCTCCGGGTTCTGGGTTTCTCCTGCATTTTCTGCCGGAGCCTGGGTATCAGAAGAACCATTCTCCTGGGATTCCCCGGCAGACGGAGTCTCTGCCGTGTCTGATGAAGCCTGAGTATCATCAGCGGTATCCTCCAGACTGCTTACCACAACATTGACGGTGCCTTTGACAACCTTCTTCTGGGCATCCCATCCCGGAAGATAAGAAAGATCTACATTCTCAGCCGGCTTAAAGATTACTTCGCAGGCCTGCACTCTCTTATCCGGTACGAAGGTTCCATCTGCCCAGGAAAGAGTTCCGTAGTCGCTCTTTGGCAGTGCCACCTGAGAAAGGGCTGCCGGCTGGTCAATGGTTACATTATCTGGAATAAGACTGGATGTCTCAAGATTCGCTTCAATATTTCCAATTTCTGCAAGGACCGGATAAACCTGTCCGGTCATCAGCACTGCTGTCATGGCAGCTGCTGCAAGTAGTGATACACTTTTTCTGTACATAACGTTTTTTTTCTTCTTCATCCTGGCACCTCTGTTGTATGTATATATAAAATTATATTTATCATCAATGGAACGGTGTGTTTCTGCCTGATCCGGCAGAACATTTATGTTTTTTTGCGCCCATATTTATACTATATCAAATCTTTACTCTTTTGTAAATGTTTTGTAACATTTTATTTTATTTTTTACCAAATCGAATTATAACACAGTTCCCGTTTTTTCGACACCCCTAAATTCTACTTTTTTACATATACTTTTACATTTTGTTAAAGCTGGCTTTTTCGTTTGTCTTCCAGTCCGGATGTTTTCCTAAAGTCATTTATTGCCAACATTTTTTCCTTGCTTTTTCCCACTGAATCATGTATATTTTTCTTATTATATCAAAAAGGAGTGAATATAGTTTGGATTCAAGTGTCCCTATACAGGCGGTCACCATACTGATTCTGGTGTTGCTGTCCGCCTTCTTTTCCTCTGCGGAGACGTCTATGACAGCTGCCAACCGCATTCGGATCCATTCCCTTGCAGAGCAGGGGAACAAGCGGGCCATTACGTTAGAGAAGGTTATTTCCAACTCCAACAAGATGCTCAGCACCATATTAATTGGTAACAATATTGTAAACATTGCGGCATCTTCCCTTGCCACTACCTTTACTATGAAGGTGTTCGGAAGCATGTACATCGGTGTCGCCACAGGTGTTATGACTCTGCTAGTGCTGCTTTTCGGCGAGATCACCCCCAAGACCATTGCCACCCTTAAAGCCGATGACCTGGCACTTACCTATGCAAGACCGATTTATGCACTGATGGTGGTGCTCACCCCTGTCATCTACATTGTAGGGAAATTAGCCAACGGCATTCTTTTTGTTCTCCGTGTTGATCCCAATGCCAAGAGGGACACCATCACCGAGCACGAGCTTCGTTCCATGGTAAATGTAGGCCAGGAAAACGGCGTGATCGAGCGGGAAGAAAAGCAGATGATCTACAATGTGTTTGATTTCGGTGACTCTGCCGCCAAGGATGTGATGATTCCCAGAATTGACATGACCTTTATTGAGGTAAACTCCACTTACCAGGAGCTGATGGATATTTTCAAGGAAGACATGCACACCCGTTTCCCGGTTTATGAGGACAATACAGACAATGTAATCGGGATTATCAACATCAAGGATCTGCTTCTCTACCCGGAGAATGAGCAGTTTTCCATCCGGAAAATTCTCCGTGAGCCTTATTTTACCTATGAATATAAGCATACCACAGATCTGATGATGGAGATGCGCAAGGCTTCCGTGAACCTTGCCATTGTACTGGATGAATATGGTTCCACAGCCGGACTGGTCACATTGGAGGACCTGCTGGAAGAAATTGTTGGGGAGATCCGGGATGAGTATGACGAGGATGAAGAAGAGCCGATCTGTGAAATCCAGCCTGGAAGAGAATATCAGGTGCTTGGTTCTGCCAAGTTAAGCGACCTGAACGAAGCCCTTGGAACCAAACTGGAATCGGAAGACTATGATTCCGTCGGCGGCTACATTATCGAGCAGCTGGACTGCCTGCCCCGTGAAGGCGAATCCGTCACTCTGGAAGACGGTATGCGGCTGGTTGTAGAAGCCCTCGACAAGAACCGCATTGAGCTGGTTCATATCTGGCTGCCGGAACGCAAAAAGACCGATGAGAACCAAGAAGACTGATCATATCCCGATACACGATCCACAATTATATATTTAAAATGCAAAAAATCCGAACCCCTTTCGATTAAAATGGGGATTCGGATTTTTGTTTTCGAAATCACATTTTAACGCCCCTTATCTCCCAGCATCAGGCAGAACTGTTTCACGATCCGGTCAATTTCTCCAGTGACGGCTTCCACCCCGACTTCCGTTTCCCGCCAGTTTTCCCTGGTGATTCCATCCGGGCAGGCCGGGCAGACCAGAATCTTCGCCTCCGGGTACAGGATCTGATAATACATCAGAGAGCGTCTGGCATGATAGGTCTTGCAGCACAAAATTGCCTTATTCACCTGAATTCCCGCCCTGTCTGTCACCTGTCTGGAATAAATGGCATTTTCATAGGTAAAGGTTGCCTGGTCTTCCCGCAGGATTGCCTCTTCCGGAACACCGTTCTTCATAAGAACGCTCTTTAAGAATTCCCATTCCGTCTCATATTCTCCGTCATAAATTTCCTGGTGAGACTGCACTCCCACAAATTTCCCCAGGGTAATGCTGTATCTTCCGCTGGGCAGAATATAAGGAGCATAGCCTTCTTTATATAACTGCGCCGCACGCTCAGCCATCTGGGGAAACCCGTTTCCCGGCACAAAAATAATATCCGCCTTCTCAGGCTGATCCTCTGCAAATACAAAATTCTCTGCTGTTCTTAGAAATTCACTGTAATCCATTCTTTTGTTCCTTTCATAGCTCCTGCCAGCTTTTACCAACGAAACAGACATATCTGATCATGCATCCATTCCTAATTTAAAAGCCTGTGCATGTTGTTATCTGCATTATAATGTTTTTCCAGCTATTTTTCCACCCAGGAAATCTCTCCCGTCTTATTTTGTCACGATCAGGGTGCTGTAGCCATCATCCCGCAGCTGCTGTTCCATGCGGATCGCATTGTCCAACTGCACGAAAGCCCCGACCTGCACTTTATAGAATTCCCCATCCTGCAGAATATACGCTGGATATCCTTTTTCCTGCAGCATATACAGCATGCGGTCCGCGTTTTCCCGTTTGCGGAAAATACCGGTCTGCCCCCGGTAATACAAAGGCTCCTCTCCCTGCTGCTGATCCAAAGTTCCAAGAATGGCGCCGGCAATCGCCTGGGCAATCTCCTCCTGCTTCTCATCATAAAGCTGATTGTCCTCATCAGAATTGATAAACCCGGTTTCAATCAGAAGAGCCGGCATCTTGGTTTTTCGCAGCACTACAAGTCCCGGTCTTGCCTGAACCCCGATTTCCCGAAAGCCCAGTTCTCCAAGGGCACCTACAATATTCTGTGCCATCTCATATTTCACACCGGATTTGTCGTAAACCAGCACCTCCACTCCATTGTACTGATTCACCTCCGGGCTGCTGTTCCGATGAAAGGAAATGAAATAATCCACCTTCGCCTCATTGGCAAGTCTTGCCCTCTCAAAGGGGGAAATGTAATCATCCGTAGTTCTGGTATACAGCACCTTTATCCCATTTTCGGAAAGAATTTTCCCAACAGCCATGGCAAGGATGAGATTGTCATCCTTTTCCCTGCGGCCTTTATATACAGCTCCCGGATCCGATCCGCCGTGCCCGGCATCTATCATAATGGAATATGGCATGTCAAAATGACCTTCCTTACACTCTTTCTCTATTAGAATATGTAAAAAACTGCCAAAAGCTACTTGACTTTTACGCTTTAAAGCGGTATTATTTTGTGCAGACAGTACTTTAAACTACGAAAATGTTTTTAAGGAGGAAACAAATTATGAAAAGAAAGGTTTTATCCGTAATTATGACCGGAGCTATGGTAGCAGGTCTTGCAGGTACAGTAACCGTACACGCTGAAGAACAGCAGACATACAATATCGGTATCTGCCAGCTGGTTCAGCATGAAGCACTTGACGCCGCAACTGAAGGCTTCAAGGATGCAGTCAAAGAAGGTCTCGGCGAGGAGAACGTTACATTTGATGAGCAGAATGCACAGGGCGATTCCGCTACCTGCAGCACCATCATCAACAACTTCGTATCCAGCAATGTAGACCTGATCCTTGCAAACGCTACTGCTTCTCTTCAGGCTGCAGCAGCAGGAACAAGCGATATCCCGATCCTTGGCACCGCAGTAACAGAGTATGGCGTAGCTCTTGATCTTACTGATTTCGACGGCACTGTAGGCGGAAATATTTCCGGTACATCAGACCTTGCTCCACTTGAGGATCAGGCAGCAATGCTTAACGAGCTCTTCCCAGATGCAAAGAACGTAGGACTTCTCTACTGCTCCGCTGAGCCGAACTCCCAGTACCAGGTAGACACTGTTAAGGCTGCACTTGAGGATCTTGGATACACCTGCGAATACTACGCATTCTCTGATTCCAACGATATCTCCTCTGTTGTAACAAACGCAGTTGCAGACAGCGATGTCATCTATGTTCCAACAGACAACACAGCAGCTTCCAACACCGAGCTGATCAACAACATCTGCCTTCCGGCAAAGGTTCCGGTAATCGCAGGTGAAGAGGGAATCTGCTCCGGATGCGGTGTTGCTACTCTTTCCATCAGCTACTATGACCTTGGAAAAGCAACTGGAGAAATGGCAGTTAAGATCTTAAAAGACGGCGAAGACATTTCTACAATGCCAATCGAGTACGCACCTAACTTCACAAAAGAGTACAACGCAGACATCTGCGCAGAGCTTGGAATCGAAGTTCCGGATGATTACGTTGCAATCGGTGCAGACGCTGAATAATACATATTCATATTGATTTGACAGATTATTTGGACATTTAGCTGTTTCAGACAGCATAAACACAGACAGCGGGAAGGGAATCCTCTCTCGCTGTTTGTGTCGTTTCTAAACAGACTTGTCCTTAAATAAAAATCAGCTGTATTGCGCCGCAGCGCTGCCGCAGCTTGGCATGCAGGAGGAAAAAAACATGCAAATCGCAAACTTAATAATGGCACTTCCAGGTGCCGCTGCCCAGGGACTGATCTGGGGTATTATGGCAATCGGTGTATACCTTACTTTCCGTGTTCTGGACATCGCCGATCTGACCGTAGACGGTACCATGTGTACAGGAGGTGCTGTCTGTGTCATGATGATGATCAGCGGACATAACGTATGGGTATCTCTTCTGGCAGCAACCTTAGCCGGTATGCTGGCCGGACTTGTCACTGGTATTTTCCACACCTTTATGGGAATCCCAGCCATCCTTGCCGGAATCCTGACCCAGCTTTCCCTTTACTCCATTAACCTGAAGATCATGGGAAAAGCAAACCAGGCCATCAACGTTGACAAGTATCCGATCCTGATCTCCCTAAGACGAATCAAAAACGTGCCGATCACCCAGAACACCATTCTGATCGTTGCACTGTTTATTGTAGTGATCATCGCTATTTTGTACTGGTTCTTCGGAACCGAGCTTGGCTGCTCCCTTCGTGCAACAGGATGCAACCCTAACATGTCCCGTGCACAGGGTATCAACACAGATTTCTGCAAGGTTCTTGGCCTTATGGTTTCCAACGGACTTGTTGCTTTATCCAGTGCTCTTCTGGCTCAGTACCAGGGCTTCGCAGACGTAAACATGGGACGTGGTGCGATCGTAATCGGACTTGCTGCCGTTATTATCGGCGAGGCGATTTTCAGCCGCATTTTCCGCAACTTCGCACTCCGCCTTCTGTCCGTAGCATTCGGTTCCATTCTCTACTATCTGGTACTTCAGACTGTAATCTGGATGGGTATCGACACAGACCTTCTGAAAATGCTGTCCGCACTTGTAGTTGCTGTATTCCTGGCAGTACCTTACTGGAAGGGAAAATATTTCGCAAAACCAGCAAAACGTGGAGGTAAGAACAATGCTTGAGATCAAAAACATATACAAAACCTTTAATCCGGGAACCATCAACGAGAAGGTAGCCTTAAACGGTCTTTCCCTGAAGCTCAATGAAGGTGATTTCGTTACCGTAATCGGCGGCAACGGAGCCGGAAAATCCACAATGCTGAACGCAGTTGCAGGTGTATGGCCGGTAGACGAGGGCCAGATCATCATTGACGGAACAGATGTTACCAAGCTTTCCGAGTACAAAAGAGCCGCATATCTTGGACGTGTATTCCAGGATCCTATGACCGGAACTGCTGCTACCATGGGAATTGAAGAGAACTTAGCTCTTGCCAAGCGCCGCGGCAAAACAAGGCTTCTCCGCCCCGGAATCACAAAGGCAGAGCGTGCTGAGTACAAAGAGCTTCTGAAAATCCTGAACCTTGGTCTTGAGGATCGTCTGACTTCCAAGGTAGGTCTTCTCTCCGGAGGCCAGAGACAGGCGCTTACCCTTCTGATGGCTACCCTTCAGAAACCGAAGCTTCTCCTTCTGGATGAGCACACTGCAGCCCTTGACCCGAAAACAGCAGCAAAGGTTCTGGACATTACAGACAAAATTGTCAACCGCGATCACCTTACCACACTGATGATCACCCACAATATGAAGGACGCCATCGCCCACGGCAACCGTCTGATCATGATGATGAACGGAAAAATCGTTCTCGACATCCAGGGTGAAGAAAAGAAAAAGCTTACCGTGAAACAGCTTCTGGATAAATTCGAGGAAGCCAGCGGAGAGGAATTCTCCAATGACTCCGCAATTCTTGGATAAGCAGAACACTTTCCGGAAAAAAACCTGTATTTCCTAAAATTTCTGGAAACTGCCGTCAGACTTCTGGTTCTGGCGGCAGTTTTTTGCCCTTAAAAGCTTTCCCAGGTGATAGACGCTTTACTTTGTCTCCTTCTCGTCCTCTTCGTGGGGGCCTCCCACCTGCAGAAACACAGTTCCCTTATACACCATAAAATCCCCGGTTTCCTGGCAGTACCGATATACCTTATCTGTGAGAAAATCCTCCTCCGGCGTAGCCTCCCGTAATGTGTCCCTAAGAACCTCCTGCAGATCCTCTGGATAGGCCATACGCACGCTGTGGACCATCACCTCATGAATACTGGTAAACACCAGATAAAAGTCTCCTTTCATCAATTCCGCCAGTCTTTTTGCCACGCCTGGTAAAAACACCGCTACCGCTCCGTTTGTCCTTCTTACTGTGCTGAGACAGTTTCCCACATTCTCTCTTCGCAATTCAAATTCCTGGTTCAGATCCATAAAGCATTCTCCGTTGTACTCCGGGTTTCCGATCAGTTTTTCCCACAGGAAAATTCTGGGCGGGGAAATAAAATATGTATTCAAAAGAGCCGCCTCAAAAACCGTTTTCTCGTCAAGCCCCCAGTTATCCAGACAATCACGGCGTATTTTCATGCTGGTGGTGCATCCTTTCACCTCTCCTACCTGCATGTACAATACCAGGGCAATGTCCCCGATTACCCGGTATACCGCTTTCGAAAGCTCTTTCTTGTGCTTCTTCCGGTTCAAAAGCCGGATGAAAAGGTCATTTTTCACCTTCTCGTAATTGTTCAGATTTTGGGTTTTCTCAAAAAATCCGGCATTTCTCAGTTTGCGGATTTCTTTTTCCACTGTGTCTGCAATTTTCTCCAGAGACACACCGTCCTCATAGTCATCAAAAAGCTCTTCCGTATGGATTCCGCACACTTCTTTTCCTGCCGGGGAAGCATGGCATTCCACAAACAGCCGGTCACCGCTAGGCGTCATCCCCTGTTCATCCTGCTCCTTGAAAAAAATCTGTTCTTCTTTCAGCCCCAAACGTTCTAGTAACAGCTGGCGCAGATTCTCCACAAATGCATCATACTCTTTGCTCATATTCAGTTCCTTTCTGCTTGAAAATATCGCTTTGAAATAAAAGGGGCGAAACGCCCTGATGATCGCTGGCCCTGCTGTGCATTGCAGACGGCCTGCTTATGAAAAAAAGATGGAAGCTGTGAATTGCTTCCCTTTGAGTTGCTGTATGGATAGTATATAAGAAATGAGCAGATTTGTAAAGTAGTTTTCATCGACAGAATACAGCGAAATTTTCCACAAAAACGGGCCTGCCGCATACACGGCAGACCCGAAATCATTCAATCTTATAAAGTTAGATTAAGCCTGAGGACCAGCAGCAACAAGCGCTTTACCAGCTTCATTTCCTTCGTATTTCTTGAAGTTCTTAACGAAACGGTCTGCAAGGTCTTTTGCTTTTACTTCCCACTCAGAAGCGTCAGCGTATGTGTCACGAGGATCAAGGATGCCTGTGTCAACGCCTGTAAGCTCTGTAGGAACCTCAAAGTTGAAGAATGGGATCTTCTTAGTCGGAGCTGTTAAGATAGCGCCGCTGAGGATTCCATCGATGATACCACGGGTATCTTTGATGGAGATACGTTTTCCGGTTCCGTTCCATCCTGTGTTAACCAGGTATGCTTTTGCTCCGCTCTTCTCCATTTTCTTAACGAGTTCTTCAGCATATTTGGTCGGATGCAGCTCAAGGAATGCCTGTCCGAAGCAAGCTGAGAATGTAGGTGTAGGCTCTGTGATTCCACGCTCTGTACCAGCAAGTTTAGCTGTGAATCCAGACAGGAAGTAGTACTGAGTCTGCTCTGGTGTCAGGATAGATACTGGAGGAAGTACTCCGAATGCATCTGCGGAAAGGAAGATAACGTTCTTAGCAGCCGGTGCGGAAGAGATCGGGCGAACGATCTTCTCAATGTGGTTGATCGGATAAGATACACGAGTGTTCTCTGTAACGCTCTTATCAGCGAAATCAATCTTGCCTTCACCGTCAAGTGTAACGTTCTCAAGAAGAGCGTTTCTCTTGATTGCATTGTAGATATCCGGCTCAGAATCCTTGTCAAGGTTGATAACCTTAGCATAGCAGCCGCCCTCGAAGTTGAATACTCCGTTGTCGTCCCAGCCGTGCTCGTCATCACCGATGAGAAGTCTCTTAGGATCTGTGGAAAGTGTAGTCTTACCTGTTCCGGAAAGGCCGAAGAAGATAGCGGTGTTCTCACCGTTCATATCTGTGTTTGCAGAGCAGTGCATGGAAGCGATGCCCTTAAGCGGCAGATAGTAGTTCATCATGGAGAACATACCTTTCTTCATCTCTCCGCCGTACCATGTATTTACGATAACCTGCTCACGGCTTGTGATGTTGAACATTACAGCTGTCTCAGAGTTAAGGCCTAATTCCTTGTAGTTCTCAACTTTAGCCTTGGAAGCGTTGTAAACAACGAAATCTGGCTCGAAGTCTTTGAGTTCTTCCTCTGTAGGCTGGATGAACATGTTTGTTACAAAGTGTGCCTGCCAAGCAACCTCAACGATGAAACGGATTGCCATACGGGTATCTTTGTTAGCGCCGCAGAATGCATCTACTACGAAAAGTCTCTTGTTGGAGAGCTCTTTCTTAGCGATCTCTTTCACTGCTGCCCAAGCTTCCTGTGTTGCAGGATGGTTGTCGTTCTTATATTCGTCAGATGTCCACCATACGGTGTCTTTGGAATTCTCATCCATTACGATATATTTGTCTTTAGGAGAACGTCCGGTATAAATACCTGTCATAACGTTAACAGCGCCAAGCTCGCTGACCTGTCCTTTTTCAAAGCCCTCAAGACCTGGTTTGGTCTCCTCTTCAAATAACATTTCATAAGAGGGGTTGTAAACAATTTCTGTAGTTCCGGTAATACCATACTTTGTTAAATCAATTTTTGCCATCTTACACTTAACCTCTTTTCTCTAAAATGGAATTCATCTGCGAATGCAGATTCTATGGCTGATACACGCTGTTTCACCATAATACCTTATCGAAAATATTACTTGCGCCACCAGCTTCTATGGTACAAAACCTAAGGAATGGAACCGGGTGGATTCCTTTTTCCTTATCATATATTATACATATCTGGTGGATAAAATCAACACAATTTTTCTGATTTTTGAAATTTTGTTAAAGTTTTATCAACATAGAAGGGGCCCCAGGGAAAATCCCCCAGGGCCTTGTGGAATGTTTTATTTTGTCTGTCCGTCTTTTGCGCTGCGTGCATAAATATTTGCAAGAACTGCACCGGAAATATTATGCCATACACTGAATACAGCTCCTGGGATGGTTGCCAGCGGATACTGTGCAAAATGTGTGGTTGCAAGGGAGGTTGCAAGTCCGGAGTTCTGCATGCCGACCTCGATAGAGATTGCACGGCATTTTGTAGTATCCAGCTTTAATGCACGGCCGATTCCGTAGCCAACACCATATCCAAGCAGGTTATGCAGGATAACAACTGCTACGATGAGAAGTCCGGATGTCATCAGCTTAGCAGAGTTTGCGGATACAACAGCTGCTACGATGGCCACGATGGCTGTGGTGGAGATCAGCGGAAGGATCTCTACTACTTTTTCTGTAAATTTCTTGAAGAAATGGTTGATCACAAATCCAAGTACGATTGGAACGATTACTACCTTTACAATGGAAAGGAACATGCTGAACATGTCTACGTTTACCTTCTGGCCTGCATATAAATAGGTAAGAAGAGGTGTTAAAAACGGAGCAAGCACTGTGGATACTGCAGTCATACCAACGGACAATGCCACATCTCCTTTGGACAGATAGGTCATAACGTTGGAGGATGTTCCGCCAGGGCAGGTTCCTACCAGGATTACGCCGATGGCAAGCTCTGCCGGAAGCTGAAATACTTTTGTAAGAGCAAAAGCTAACAGCGGCATTACGGTAAACTGTGCGATACAGCCGATGATCACATCTTTTGGACGGCTGAATACAACCTTGAAGTCGTTTGGCTTCAGGGTAAGTCCCATACCGAACATTACGATTCCAAGCAGGGTGTTGACGTAGCTGGTCTTGATGAAGCTAACCGTGTTCGGTGCAAAGAGTGCAAGTGCGGCAACTGCGATTACGATCACTGCCATGTACTTGCTGACAAAGTTTGTGATTTTTTTCAGTGTTTCCATTTTGGTTTCTCCTTCGTGATTTTGAAGGCAGTGTTGCTGTCTTCCTTGATTTTCCAAGGGATTTCACATGATGGTATTTCCTCTGTGTGAGAGGCAGTGTCAACAGCTCCGCGTTTCTGGCACAAGCGGATAATAAAAAAGCCTCTGTCTCCAGTTAAGAGACAAAGGCAAAATCCTCTGCGGTACCACTCTTATTGCTGCCATGCAGCCACTCACTACTCATCCTATAAAATGAGAAACAGGATAACGACTGTTAACCGTCCGAACTTACTCGAATAGATACTGCGCTTCTATGCTCATCAGCAGATAGGTACTATTTTTCAGTCCGAAAGCTCAGAGGTGATTTTCACAAAAGCTTCCTCGCCATCTCTCACCACCGATGGCTCTCTGTGGATTCCCCTTCTTGCTACTCTTCCTCGTCATTGCGAAATTCTTAGATTGAGGTTATTGTAGTACGGTGAAGTGGAAATGTCAAGAGGGGCAGCGAAAAAAGTTGGACAAATTATACAAGTTGGCGTTTTTATTTTGTGCAGTATTTCTGAAGTTCGGTATTGCCTTCATAATTATTGCACTTCTGTTTTTCACTTTGTTGCTTTTCCCATTATTTATAATACATTGCATCTTTTTCCTCACCTGCCACAGTTCTGTTACATTATCTTATTATATTCTTCCCTCTCGTTCCAAATATAAGAGAAATCCCTCGCATCCTTCCACCACATCCCGATAAGTAGACTCAAAGTTCCCGGTATACCAGGGATCTGCAATGTCTCTGGGATGATCGGAATAATCCAGCAAAAGCTTTACTTTGTGCTCCGGGTCCTTTCCTACAATCCGCAGGATATTTCGGATATTGCGCTCTTCCATCCCCAGAATGTAATCATATTTCCCATAGTCCGCCTTGGTGATCTGCACTGCTCTTTTTCCCTCGCAGGAAATCCCATGCTTCGCCAGCTCCCGTTTCGCCGGAGGATAAACCGGATTCCCCACTCCGTTCCAGATTTCTTCCGTGCTGGTGGCTGCGGATGCAATATAAAATCTGTCTGACAAACCGCGTTCGGAAATAATTGATTTCATAATAAATTCTGCCATAGGACTGCGGCAAATGTTGCCTAAACAAACGAAAAGTACTCGTATCATATATTTTTGCTCCTATCTTATCTCATTGTGTTTCTTACATTGAATAATCTAAATATACGCTTTCCTAACGGATATTTGTTTTTACTGGATATTTCTTTAAAAAGCCTCCGAAAGAAGGCTTTAAAAGAATGCTTTTTTTCAAAAATAGCTTCTGAAATGTCATGAGTATTGTCAAAAGCACATGTATCATGACTTCCATTTATAACAATTTCACCAGATGAAAAGAATACTTTACTAATGAATTATAGCATTGTTCCTTACTGTTGTCTTCAGTTTCTGAGTATATAAAAAACGAACCGAATGCTTTATCCCTTTGGAATCAGAAGGTGCTGGCTGATTATGTCATTGGCACATTACATGAGTGTTATAGGAAATGGGGAACCCAATCATTTCACATATCCAAATTTCACCAATTCCTGTATAAATGCACTCCGTCTTGGATATCGTTTGCGATATTCTGCCATAAATGTATTTTTTTCACCGATAATTCCATGAGACTCCTTTACTTCACCATAAGCAGAAATAAACGCAGCACATTCATGGTAGTATTTTCTTCTGTTGGCAGTCATGATTCCATCTACCCGCAGGGAAATAAGCTGGTTAATTTTATTCATCCAACGTATTCTGTCTTCGTTCGAAATCTTTACCTCCTGTTTCCATTTGCAGATGATTTCCCACAATAACTCAGTACTGTTCTTTGCGCAGGTATGTCCGGTTCCTTTATAAAATTCTTCTGCCGTAAATCCATATTTTTGCTGTACATAGTTTAATAAACAGGATAATCCTGCAGGCAAATCTGTTCCCTGATATAACAGAAGTAAAAAGCTGGTGATGCCCTCCTTCATAAAGGTAAATGACCAGCCAAGTGATTCTCTTACACTCATGCCCTGGGTCATTACAGTAACAAATTCTTTATTCCAGAAAAGAAGCATAAAATATAATTCATTATCCGTTTTATATAGACCCTGGCAGATTTTTGCTGCCTGTCGTTTGTTGTTTTCCCAATTGTCTCCGCAAAAGCGCAGACGAAGGTAATGAACAAACGACGGATTAGAGCGGAATGCTTCCAGCCAGCAATATTCGCATACTGATTCCTGATTATTTTCATATGCATATTTAGCTGTAAGCAGAGCTATTTCGCTTCGGACTTTTGTGTTTTCGGAAATCCTTTCCAATGCTTCTATACCAATACTCATCATACGCTGATTTTTATCAGGATCAGAGTTTTGCTCCAAGATCTGCTTATATAACTCAGGACAGGTATTTGCATATTTTCTGGCTGTATCGAGAATCTGCTGTTCATCCTGAAGCATAGACTGGGCTTCTTTCAAAAGTATTTTTACACCCATGCCGCTGTGGGTCCCCAGGTATTCAATCCAAAGCGGAAGGAACTGCTCAAACTCAGGTAATTCAAAGTTTCCTGTCTGGAGAACATCTTCCAGCCGCACAGAGTAACACTGAAAATTATGGATCATGCAAAGCAGTTCTTCTGCACGATCTTCCAATCTATTTCCCTGGTATTCCAGATACAAGCATTCACGAACTGTTTTTTTCATAGAACCAGACAAAAGTTCGTGTTCATAAAGGTCGTTTATGCCAAGAGGTTCACCGCAAAAATCCTCATAATCTCCTTTTGCAGTGATCTCCAGCACAGACAGTGTTTCGGCTAGTTCGCAGCCTTCTTTATATACTGCCAGATCAATACATTTATGAATCAGCTTGATCGCGTCTTCAATTTCAGATAAAACACCCATGGAATCTGAAAAAAGAACTTCATCCGCATCACTGTTATACCAGTCATCCCATTCTTCGTTATATTCGCTATCGAGGCATCGGATACCGTTATTGATTTCTGCTAATACATCCTGATTATGTTTCAGCTCTATAAGCAGCTGCTGATGATCGTCACAAGTTGTTTTGGGGGAGTCCGTGGCAGTGGTTTGGGAAGCTGCTGTCAAAGTATCCAAAAAGCTTTCTCTTTTATGCTCCGGTAATGTTCTGGCAATTTCATGGATAACAGCAAGCAACTGGTCCTTTGATAGCTGTTGTGTAAGTTCATCTGATTTTCTTAAAAAAGTTGGTAAATTCATTTGTATTCTCCATAGTAATCTTATTTTCCATGCAAAAAACTCCTTATAAACATACTATAGCATTGTTCATTACAGTTGTCATTGGGTTTCGTGGTCAAAGATTAAAAGAACGCTTCCCCATCTGATATTACTCTGCTTTTGACTTTGCCCTGGCAGGAATATCTCCCACTCCATTTAAAACCATAGTTGGACGATATGCATACATTTTAAGTGTATCCTTTGTCGAACATCCGGAAAGAACAAGCACAGTAGACATACCGCTTTCCATTCCTGAAATCACATCTGTATCCATTCTGTCACCAACCATGACAGCCTCTGCTGAGTGACAACCAAGCATATTTAATCCTGTTCGCATCATCAGTGGATTAGGCTTTCCGCAAAAATATGCCTTTGTACCAGTTGCCATTTCGATAGGTGCGATCAACGCCCGGCATGCAGGGGCAATACCGTTCTCAATTGGGCCTGAAACATCTGAATTTGCCCCGATCAGCTTAGCTCCCTTTAAAACCAGATTTGTTGCCTGAGTCAAGGTATCCAGCGAATAGGAACGGCCCTCTCCAACAATAACATAATCCGGGTTTACATCATTCATTGTTATGCCAACATCATAAAGGGCATTTAATAAACCCGCTTCTCCAATTACAAATGCGGAACAGCCCGCTGCCTGTTCTTTTAAAAAAGCAGCTGTTGTGTTTAGGGGAAAATTTTTAGGAAGTTCACAATTTATGTTTTTGTCAACTATCACAGTTACTTTCCTCATTAATACCATACAAAGCATGTATTCTTATCCACTTATATAAAAAACGCCTGCATCTCTGCAAGCACCTTATCATATTGTTCCACAATTTCATATATTATTCTGCCTGCATTACAGCCATTAGGCTTATCCCTGGTCAATCAGTTTAACACCTTAACCTTGTTCATGGATTTCGGCACATTTCTATGCCTAAAGTAAAGTTGTCAATTTATTAAAAACGGTTTAAGAACAAAATCGTTGACCATTCAGAATTAACCGTTCAAACATAACCCAAAATGATTCACAATTGGAGATGTTCTGCAACATCATATTAATAACCCCAATTTTCGAAGGCAGGATTCGAACCCGCGACATCATGGTTAGCAGCCATGTGCGCTACCAACTGCGCCACTTACTAATTGAGTACCCAAATTTTCATCAGAATTGGTATATTCTTGTAACATAACCCTGTTACAGGGAAACTGAGTTCAGGATTTTTCGTAATGCAGACAATGCAGTTATGCAATTTCAATAAAAGTAGTCGCATTCGACACTTTAATCTGCGTATCCAATTCTGTAAGCAGAATGTTTCGCTTTTCTTCAAGCATTCCTAATTTCTTCTTCACATCCAGCGGATCAACAAGTTCAGCGGTATTCTCCCTTACATACGCATCTACAACGCCTAATGGCTTCTCATCTTTCCCCTTACTATCACGCCCCAGAATACTTAAACGCATATTCTCTGCAGTGGACTGAAGCTGACTATTCTTCATATCACAAAAACGTACCCGCTCATTATATTCATTGTTTAACTTCTCCTGAAGCTTCCCTTCAAAATCAGCATCTCCATCATAGGAATCCATGCCACGAAGCTTGCTTTTTCAATCTTATCTGTTATCTTTTTTACTAACAGGTCCCTCTCGTCCAAAGCCTGTGTCACCAGCATTGTTTCTCCCATAAAAAATCCTCCCATAGTTTATTTCCAAGTCGCTTTCTGAAAATAATTTTACAGGAGAATTTCTCTTTTGTCATTGTACTTGTAGTATAATTCTACGCTGCCTCAATTGCTTTTATTTTGCCATAATAAATACGCATTCGCTTTAACTGTACTTGATTTTCTGCTGTAAGAATTCTCTTTCTGCTTCCGCACAGCATGTCATCCACTGAAACCTGAAACAGATAACTAAGCGCATACAAATTATCTACAGATGGCATACTGATCCCATTTAACCAGTGATACACACTTTGAATACTACCCAATCTCAAATACTGCTGAACATCTTTTACTGTAAAACCGCATTCATCCATAATTCTGCGCAAATTAATTCCAGTTTGCTTTTTGTCAATTAACGGAATCATTCTTAGCCCACCTTTCTCTCTTATTTCATGATTTTAAATTTTACCCCACTGTAAACACCACAATCCTTTCCCTGTTATTGTTCCCCTCAAACAAATCCTCCGTATCGATCTCATCAAAAAACAGCAACAGCTCTTCTGTCATCAGGCAGCTGATGTATTCTTCTGAGGGATAATAAAAAAACAGCAGGATTTCCCTTTGGTTTTCGTAGTAGGATTCGTAGATTCGGGACAGGACTTTTCGGAGGATTTCTATGGAAAAGGGGTTGAAGAAGTAGCAGCGATCTATGGAAGTTGGCACTGGGTATTCTTCGGCACTTGTCAGTTCGAAGGAAGTCCTTTTCCCAGATACGGCCTGTTCCTGATTGGCTCTGGCGCCAGCGAAAATTCTGTCGTCGTATTCTACGCCGATTGAGCTGCATCTTGTCTGATAAGAAAGGAAAAAGCAGACTCTGCCTTTCCCGGTTCCGTAGTCCAATACCACATTTTTCTTGCTGATCAAGCCGCTGTTCGCAAGCCGTTCCAACACACAGTACGGTGTCGGTTCATAGGGATAGCGGTATTGATCCGCGCGGGAATCATCCCGGCCGGTGGTTTTTATTTTTAACAGCTTGTCCCACTGATTTTCATTTTGGTTCATAACATCATCTCCCTTACAATCCCATCCAACTGCTTCCGAATCCCCTCAAAGGGCAAATTCAAATCCAATGTTTTCACCCCAATCTCATTTCCATGCATCTGGTAAGTTTGGTCAGGATGGATTTGGTCTTCTGTTTTGGCGTAGAGAAGAAGGCCGGAAACCTTGTGGGGTGTTTCGCCAAAAGCGTAATCTTTGTTTTTCACATAAGTAAAAATCTGATAAAGGTTGCCAGAATGCAGTGTATGTCTGCCGTAATGCTCCTGTGTGGTATGGGAATAATATTTTGCGTCAATGATCAATACGCTGCTGCCAAGCTGCAGAGTGATGTCGCTTTGCATGACGGGAAGCATGGTACCGCTTCCATCGTCCAGCGCCCAGGGAATCTGGGACGCAGTTACGGACAGCTGGGGAAAATGCTTTCTGTAATATTCCAGGATAAATTTCTCATAAAGGCGGCACATTCTCTGCTCATCAAGAAAAGCAGCCAACCTGTATTCTCCCTGCTCGGTGGTAAGCAGCAAGCCCTCTGCAAGCAGCTGACAGATACTGATCAGCATCCGGTAATTCTGATTGTTCCGCCCAAACCGTATGGCAGACCAGCGGACAGATGTTAATTCCAGCGTATCCACAGCAGAGAAAATCAGCATTTTCTTTTTCAGATCATCCTTATATCTCGCTTTCACATTCCCGTGCTTCAAAAGAAGCAAAACCGTTGATTTCAAAATCTGGTTCAGCAGATTGTTTTCGGAAAGCTCGTCAAACTCGCAGGCCAGCAACTGCCTTCTGGACATTTTGTTCCGGATGGTTCCCTGCATATTGATTTTTCCCCGCATGACAGACAAATCCTCCTGACAGTTCCGGTATTCCCGATACAGGCCCTGCTTCAGCTGAAAACCAATGCCCTTCGCCAGAATTGCGGCAAAAAGATTCTGCATATCCTCAAACTTCTCTGCCGCAATCTCCTCATAATTAGACTGGTTCAGCGTTTGAAAAGCGTAGGACAGCATATAATAAATATTTTTTATGAGAATACTTTTATCTCTCGTCATTGAAATACCCCATGGAGAATATTTTCCCAGCGCTGTACTTTATCCAGGTCGTCAAACCAGTACTCTTCCAGCATGGGAAGAACATCAAAATCCACGATTTCAAGCAGTTTTTCTGCCGTGCACGTCTTCATGCCGCAAAAATAACTGTGTCCGATGCAGAAGCCTTTTCCTAGAGATCTGTCTGCTGTGATTTCTTTGTTCAGTTCTGTTATTTTGCCAATCAAGGAGTCAAACAATTCACTGTTCAGAGCGTTCTGATATTTCACGAAGCCTTCTGACTCAAATCCCGGCTCCATCTCAAAAAAGCTGAATCTTCTCCGCAGAGCATAATCAATCATGGCAAGACTCCGGTCCGCCGTATTCATCATTCCAATAATATGTACACGCTCCGGAACCGAAAAACTTAGGCCATTGTACGCCAGCGCCGTCTTGGTTCCCCGGTAATCCTTCTCAATCAGCATGAGAAGTTCCCCAAAAATCTTGCTCATATTTCCACGATTGATTTCGTCAATAATGAAAAAATAATCCTTGTCCGGGTTGTTTGCAGCCTTCTGGCAAAACCGATAGAAAATCCCATATTTCAGCGCAAAAGAATCCCCTTCCGGCTTATATCCCATAATAAAATCTTCATAGGAATAATTCTGGTGGAACTGTACAAATTCCACCCGGCTCTCGTCCTTTTCTCCCATGATCGAATAGGCCAATCTTTTTGCGGCAAAGGTTTTTCCCACGCCAGGGGCTCCCTGAAGGATGATGTTCTTTTTTCTCAAAAGCACGGACACAAGACGGTTGTATTTCGCCTCCGTCATATATACCTCTTCCAGGAAATTTTCTTTTGTATACGGCTCTGTCCTTTGCCCGGAAAATGCAGACGGATTGTTCTCACGAATCATATCCATAATAAAATCAAATTCTCCTTTGGTAAGCTTAAACAGGCTTCCCTGCTGATTGACAAAGTACTCCATTCGCGCAAGCTCCGGGCAGGCCTTCAAAGTCAAATAATCAATAGGCGCAGAAAGTCCCTCAACTTTTTCAAAATAGATCTGCTCTCCATCCTGCTCTGCGGTTACTTTGCAAATCGCCACCACCTGTTTCACTGGATAGGATTCGTAACCGATGATGAAATTCCCAGCTTTGGCGTCCAGGAAATTCTGAAAAATGCGGCGCTTATTGCCGTTCTCGTTGTAAAGGGTGTAGGACTGCACCTCTCCCACAGCAAGATCCGAAAAACTCCAGATGTTTGGATTGGCATTCAGCCACCAATAATGCGGCTCGTCCTCTTCCTGGGAAACAACATACAATGAAATCTGGGACAAATCTGTTTCTTTCAATGCTGCTTCCAGTTCCTCCCGCAGCTTCCAGATATATACGCCCTCTTCATCTGTGCCTGCTTTTTTTCCTATATATAGAGTGGGCCACCATTTCGTACTGCCATCCTGCTGCCAGACCGGACATCCTGTTTTCTCAGTAATGCGCTTTGCAAGAGCAGAAGACCCGGCATTATAAAAATTAGGGCTTTCTCCGTATTTCACGGAAAGCTGGGTGCAAGTAGCTTTGCCGCCATAATCCAGCATGCGCTTCATAATTTCAAGACTGCTCTCGTTAAAAACTTCCTCGTCAGCCAGCAAGCATTTCCACTCCTGCACCGTTATGCCGGGATCGTAGTCTTCAGCTTTGGGCCACCACTCATCTGCAGATGCACGGTTTCGTTGGCTGTAAAATCGGCTGATATAAAAGCCAAGATCCATTGTCAGCGTCCTAAGTTCCGGATCCGGATAGCAGGTTTCTGTCAGCTGAGACTTCAGCATCCTTCTCAGCTCGTCCTCTTTTTTCAGTTCTTCGCACAGCGCATTGTAAAAGGCATAAAAGTTCCGCAGATTTTCCCCGTAATGACCCTTTCGGAAACTAAGATCACAGCCTAATTCTGCTGCGGCGTTTTTCACTTCACTGTATTTGTAAATGTAATATTTGTCCGGATATCTGAGCCACAGGTAGGTGGTGATGGCATTTTCGTACTGGTAATGCTGCGCTGCACCATTTCCATATTTCTCAAGCAAAATTCCCGCCTGATCCTTAAACGCAAGAATTCTGGAAATCACATCCTGAGTCTCATCAAAAAGTGCGAGATACATCGCCCGCACTTCCTCCGGTGCTGCTTTTGCAAAACCTTCAATCATTTTTCCTGGAAAATTATTCATAGAAACCAACAGATTATAAGTCTTTGCCAGCGAACGTGTAAGCATATCCGAAAAATCAGCCGCATTCACATCCCAGTTATCCTGAAAACACTTCACAGCCTCCCATTTGTACTTTTCATTCGGCCACTGCATTTGGATGAAATCCTTCTTGTAGCAGGCAATGGCATCGGTTAGGTAGGAATTATTGAACATTGGTGAATCTCCTTAATTTTCATATAGATATCTAAATTTACACTTCCATCATCTAGAGCGTGATATTTATTCAAAAATATCTGGCTCATTCTCAATCAAATCTTTCGCCAGATATTTTGCATCCATATTTTCTATTCCATAACTGTCATTTGAAATTTGTTCAGCAAGTTTACTGGAATAATAAATATCAAATGCCTTCCGCAAATCAATCCCTTTTATTCCGGAAATTGCATTAATGATATCATTTTCCAAATTTTGCTTATAAACCTCTTCCAATTGTTTCTTATCTACCATTGTTTTCCACCTCATATGCTCTTTTAAAAGTAATAAGTCGATTCAGTGTTCAACCACCCACATACTACAAAATACCACCTGTTTTGTGACTTTCTTATGCTGGAACTCAAAATAATCATCTTCCTGTATGTACGAACCCACTGCAATCAAAAGGTTTATTCATTATTTTTCATTAGAATTCCCTTCCCTAAGCGTCTTATTCGTCCTTTCATAATCCCTCAGGCATCTCTTCAGCCCATCAAAAACATCACTGAATTCCACACCATATTTTCTCGCCTTTTCGCAATTCATCCACAAATTATGTCTTGGCGGAGCATCCTGAATCGCCACCTGGTTTCCAAGCAAATCTAAAAACTGTTCTGTGATCTCATACATGGACTGGGTGGTCTCGCTTCCAAAATTATACGCGCCTCCCGGCAAAGCCATCACATGATCCATGTTTTCAACCACTTCCTTCAGATAGGTAATTCCGCGAAACTGTCTGGTACTAAACGCCGCCTGCTGCTTCGCATGTATCATATTCAGAAAATAATTCGGCTTCTTTGAAACATAGTCATACATCCACTCCGCCCGCAGCATCACGGCAGAAGGAACCAAATCCAGCACCCGCTCCTCCATCTCCAGCTTATGTTCTGCATAAATATTTCCCGGCTTTACCACTTCTTCTACATATGGTCCCTCCTCTTCGCAGGCACTGTACACCTGATCGGAGCTGAAGCAGATCAATTTTCTGTCTTTGCATGCATGAGCCAGATACACCGGAATCTGCACATTTGCAAAATACGATGCTTCCGGATTTTTCTGACAGATTCCAATATCAGAAATGGCTGCAGTATGAATCACCACGTCCGCTTCACTTTCCTCTACCATCCGCTTTATCATCTCCTGGGTTGCATTCCGAAGAGATGGTGCAGCGGCTGCCTGGGCATATGACTCCATGATTTTATGTCCTACAAATCCTGTTGTTCCTGTAATAAGCAGTTTCATTTTCATGCTCCCCTTTTGCTGTTCTTTGAAAATTAAATAGAAAATGATTCCAGATCATCCGGGATCAGAAGATTTCCGTAAAAATAGTTTCTGCCCTCACTTCCATAAAGCTCTTTTCGGTGCGCAATATTTTTATCTTCTGTATGATACAGCAGCAGATTTTTCACATGAAGCTTTTCTGCCAGTTCGCAGGCATCCTTCACTGTTGAATGGTGTTTCTCATATGGATGGAAAATCTCCGCCTGACTGCTCAGACAAAACGCTTCATGCAAAAGCCATGTACTGTTTTTCGCATATTTTTCCTCACAGGGATGGTACGGTTCATCTCCGCAGCATGTAAATTTCTCCCCATTTCCCAATTCCATGCAAAAGCCAAACTGCCTGGCCTTCGTTGACTGTATATCGAAAAAGGTAACTTTTTTGTTCAAAATTTCCTTGGACTCGCCATCTGCCACAGATATCAGATGAAGACGCTTTCCAATAAACTCTGTGTCTTTCTTTTGCAGCAGTTTTTCGGAAAACTCCTGGAGCAAGGCAATCACTTCATCATGTGCATATATGACTGCTTCGCCTTCGTATTCATCCTGCTTCATGGACTGACAGATCATACGAATCATCCAGATTATTCCGGTAATATGATCGAGATGCTTGTGCGTTACAAAAATAGTTCTTATCTTTTTCCAGTCGATTCCGGTATGTTTCAACTGGTGAAGGATCTGGCTTCCTCCGCCGCCATCTACCAGGAAATATTGATTGCTTTCGTGCAGGACGAAGCAGGTGTTGTAGCACTCGGTTGTTACTGCGTTGCCGGTGCCTAGGATTGTGAGGGTCATGGGTGGGTCTCCTGATGTAGTAAATTTGCGCTTTATACTTCATCTAATTCATAAGCAATATAAGCATTTACCCAAAAGCATTTTCACTTAGATTTGCATAAATTTTCTCATAAATATTGATTATAAGCAGTAAAAAGGATTCATAGAATCATCATCTTTTTATAAGATATATGATACTATGAACCCTTAGATGGTGCAAGCGGAAAAGTTAATGCCTCACCTTATTCATAAATACAATAAATTGGCTTAATACTTTGGAAAATTCTTCTCTGACAATTTTATATATGGAATATCACATCCTTCCATCTTATAGCAGAGAAGCCTTTCAATACGATCATCACAGGTTACAAAGAACAATTGATCAATGGGTCCTTCTTTATCTTTCAAAAGATACTTCAATAAATCCAGAAATGAAAGCATGTTAACATCATCCATACAAGCAGTAAGATCATCAATAAAATAAATTTTAAAATTTTCTTTATTTCCCCTAGAAACAATACCTGCAAAAAAATAAGCAAGAATAAAAACACTTAACTGCCCATTACTTAAAATATTCACTACATGTTTGCCTGTTTCATCCGTTAATGAAACTTGATTTTCTTTTCCATCTGGCGTTATCTTAATATTCTGTATTGTATTGATCCTGGACAATTTCTTATAAAACTTATAGAGATTTGGTCCAACACTCTCATACTCCTGCTGAATCAGTTCTGCAACCAGGTTTCTGATTCTCTTTTCATGACTAATTGCCCAATCTTTCACCTTTTCAATCTGATGAATTTCTTTATTTATCCTTTCAATGGCATTTTGAGAGTTTTTCAACTTTTTATCTAACTCCGCAATCTCCTGATTCTGAATTCTATAAGAAAGGGCATTCATTTTACCAATCAACAACATTTTAGTAAATTTCAATATCTTTGGCGCCTTTTCCGCCTCAATACTAATTTTATTCAGCACTGCTTGGTCTGTATCCACCAACTCCGTTTTAAAATTTAACACAGCAAGAATATCATATGCCTCACTTTTCCTTTTATTCAATTCCTCTTTTGGACTTTGTTTTACTTCTAGCATCTCCTTTTTACTAATTAAATTTGCAATATTACTCCACCAAGAAACATCATTTGTATCCTTTAACACAGCGGAAACTTTCTTTTGCAAAGCAAAGAAATCTTTTGTAGATTTTTGAATTTTCAAGAGTTTTTCTTTTGATTCGTTCTGTTTCTGAATCTCTGCTTCCAATACCTGCTTTCCTTTTGAAATTAATTCATCTTTTAATTCGTCACGCTCTTCTCTCTTATTTTTTCTTTCCTCTGTTTTCTCACTGACGCTAATTTTACTTGCTTTCAAATAATCATATGCTTCTTTCAGGATCTGCTCCTGTCCAATTTCAGTAAACTTCTCTGAACCACAAACAGGACATCTTGCTTTACCATCTTCTTTTAACTTCATATTACGGTATTCTAGTAAACCTTGCTTTTTATCTATTAATTCTGTCAAAACTTCTATGATCTCATTTCCTTCAGAAACGCTTTGTATAGATTCATCCAGAATTTTTATTTTATTCTCCAGATCCTGTATTTTCTTCTTTTTCTGTTCAAAATACTCCTCTGTAAAATCATTGTTTTTTAATGTTAAAAGAATCGGTCCTTTCTCCAAAATTGAATTTCTGTTTAAGGTAATAGCACTATATTCTTCAATCTTATCCTCAAGCTCAGTAATACAGGTAGTTTCTTTATACAAACCAATTTTTATAGCTTCAAGAATATCATCATTGTTCTCCTGAAGCCCCTGGATTAAACTATCCAGATTTTTACACAACTCTTCATTTTTCTGATTTTCAATCAGATTTTTCAAAATATTGCTGACATAAGAATAGCCACATGCATAAATAACTTTTTGCTGTTCACGAAGAAACTTTTGATCTTTTCCCTGTAGATCCACGCTTTCGCCTTCATACATGGCAATACCTGGATATTCCTGAAAAGCAATTTTCTTCTCAAAAGAATTCAATTTCCCTTCAATTGAACTTTTTTCACTCTCAGCATTCTTCTTCTCTTTCTCTTTTTCCTCAATTTTGAGCTCTGCATCTCTTTGAAATAATTTAAGATTTTCTGCAACACGCTCTTCATCAGAATAGTCCGTAACAAACTCTTTAAACATTTCAGATAATGATGAACGCTTTTCATTTTGAATTCCAAGTGATTTCTGAATATCGCAAAAATGGAAATTATAAAAATTATGATTTATACATATATCCAGCCAATCGTCTTCTTCATGTTTTTTGCCATCAATTTGAAGCTTCGTGCCTTTTCCAGAACATCCTAGTTCATCCTTTTTCTGGCTTCTACATATTTTGTGCTCTTCATCTCCTTGTTTTATACACACTTCGACTGAAACTAAATCCTCTGGAACTGCATTTTTATACTTTAAAATACCATTCACATTAATTTTTCGCTCTGCGTCATTAGTACTTCTTAAATCATAAGAATTCTTTAATCGTCCAATACTACCAGTAAGACACCATTCAATAGCATCTATAACAGATGTTTTTCCAATTCCATTTGGAGCTGCCAACAAAACAAACGGGTACTCATCAAATTGAAAATTTGCCTCACGAAGTCCCCGGAAATTAGTTATTTTCACGCTCTTGATAAACATGTTTCAACCACTCCTCAATTTTCTCATAGGTTTTTGATTCAAACGTCTCTTTATTACCTCTACCACTTTTCTTCTCTTGAAAAAGAACTTCTAATCCTTTTTCGGGCATACATTTTTCAAGTGCTTCTATCTTCCTTTTATTCAAGGAAAAATCACTGGTAGGAATCATATAAAATGGTATTTCTACAGCTTCTTCATCTGGAATTTCTACAGTCCCAGCGTCATCTATATCATATGGAAGAATAATTTTCCTCGTAATATTCAAGGAGCTTTCTTCTTCACGATCTATATCTCTATCTTTACAAAGAATAATCTCAATAATATTATATTTAATTTTTCTTAATACTTTTCTATTTTCAGAGCCAAAGGCAACGAATATACTTACTTTATGCGCTCAAGGCCACGCTTGATCGACTGGCGAATAGACTCCTCATGTACGCCCTCGGCCTCGGCAATTTCCTTAATCGACTTGCCAAGAATGATATGTGCGTCAATTCTGCGGCCTTGGATCTCCGGCAGAGAATTGAGAGTGTTCCACAGACGAAGAAAGGTTTCCATTCGTTCAAGGAGCTCCTGCGGGGTCGGCTCATGCAGGCAAGCGGAATATTCAATCCCGTCATCGCAGTCCAGAGAATACTGCGCCTTGTGCCGGGAGAGCCGCCGCTGGTAGGCCATTTCATAGCGGGCATCGGCCTTGAATACCTCGGCCACCTCGTCAGAAACTTCGATAAGCTGATCCTGCGTGTACCAATAATAAAAATCTTTCAAATTGATAGTAGTCATCGTAAAATCCTCCATTTCAGTTTGTTCGGGGTTGGTCGGAAACGGAATGGAGTAACGGCGGAGAACGGCACCGCACCTCGGGACACTTTGCCTCGAAGTCTGGAAAGCAAAATGCGCCTGCGCGACACAAGGCCGCACAAGCGCACGAAAAAGTATTATCGGTTATGTACTGTTTAATTTCATATTCAAAGCCGGACTGCTCCGATGGAGGGGCTACGCTTTTTTTAGCTGGTGCAGATCACGCGAACAATGAAATAATAAAATGAACACGGCAATACCTCCCGGGAACCGCCGTGTCTTAAAAAAAGGTGACTTTAATACACCCTCCGTATTTCTGCTATTTGAAAAGAAAACGGCGGCTTGAAATTGCTATTTCAAAACCGCCGTAAGGCTACTGTATTTTGTTTTGGCGCATAGAAACTCAGCCGCCGAAACAACGGTTTTTTTATTATCCCGTTGAGCGGTTGTACTTCTATATGTTTGGTTTGACTCTATTGCCGTTGTGACTATCTATCAACACTTTTCTCTGCTATGTATCTATACGCCAACTTATAAACCTGTGCCACTTTTTTGTCCGAAACATCCCAAGTAGAGATTTCTTCTTTTATAAGTCTAGGAAATTTCTTGCTTATATCTCTTAGTGCGTTCCCTGCTGATTTTCGGACATATTCGCTGTTATCTGCTTTCAAATCGGATAGGAGGGAAATTGCAATTTGAGGATTTTCTCTAAAATAATCGCGGTTTGTCCATATACGAAGTCCCTCCGAAACAGCTCGGCGGACATTAGGGCGACTATCTTGCAACCATTCTTTAATAGTTGGCAAAGAGTTTTTATATCCGTTTGTAGAACAATATATATCAAAAGCCATAGCCAAAACTTCTTGGACTTTCCAACTCGGATGTGTACTTACAGTTTCGCTCAAAAACTTTAATGCAGTTGGGCGCATTGAACTTGCATAACCATATAGGAGCACACCGATTTCTTGAATTTGAAAATATTCTGAGCAATACAATTCCGAAGCTATTTGGATATATTCATCGGGTGAATAGGATCTACTTAATTTAAGAGCTTCTTCCTTAACCTTTTTCAAATTGTCTTTGTCAGTGATTGTGTCAACTAAGTGTTGTAAGTATCCCTTATCCATAAAAAAGCCTTTCTGCAATCTTGAATTTTTAGTTTCATAATAATAGATGCTCAAACGAAGGCAAAGACTCGGCCTCACTAACAATTTCCATAAAATTTTTTTACAAGCAATATAATCCCATCAAACCACTTTTGACTTGGCCTTTGATCAGGAATGTTATGATAATAATGCAATATCATTTGCGTAGTCTTTGTATTTTGAACATAACCATTTTGCTTGTAGTTTAACACAGTGAGGGATTGCCTCATTTTTTTCTGGATTGAATTTCTTGTATTCATAAATTCAATCCATTCCTTGCAGGTGCATGGGTTATTTATATCTAAAAAACTACAATGCCCTTGAAAAAATGACTCCAAATTTAACCTTGCACGATATAATAATCCCTTGACAGCTTTAGGAGTAATATCTAATATTTCGCTCACTTCTTTTATTGATAAGCCAAACATATCAACTAAGGAAAAAGCTATTCTTTGATTAAGCGACAACTTTCTTGTCATAGCTAAAAAGCACCCGTCGCGCAGTTTTATCACTTCTTCATTTGCTTCTACTTCATCCAACTGAATAGATGGAGGAGTAACTAATAACTTACCATCCCGTTCTAATTCTTCAATACTTTCAAAGTATTCAACATTATTTTCTCGTTGTTGTTTGCGTAATGACATACGAAACTCGTTGATACAAATTACCCGAAGCCACTTCTTGATCGCTTCTGGACTTCTAAGCTCCTTTATGTGGAGCCACGCTTTAATAAAAGTTTCTTGCGTTAGGTCATCTGCATATTCGGGGTTAGCCGATAATTTTAACGCCAAATTGTAAACATATTGCCCATAACTTTCAATGATATTTTCAATTTTGGGCAATTCTTTGCGACGGCGATCAGAGGGCTTTTGAGCATTTCGAGGTATGAGCCACAGTCTACTAAACTTTACGGCACCCTCTATACGATTTTCTTCGCATAATTTCTGTATGCGGCGTTCTGAAATTCCCCAATTCTTTGCAGCATCTTGTACCGAAATAAAATCCATATTCCACCTCCAAAAATCAATCATGAATAATTATATACGGTCAAACGAATAATTTCAATCATGCTAATATGAAGTTAAATAGTCAGTAGTATGAAATACACAGTCGTTCAAATAATATCACATGAAATGTAAAATCATATCAGGTGATGTTATGAAGATAGAACGAGATGAAAGACGCTTTGATTTTCACGATATAGGGCTTGCCATCAAGCGGGCAAGAGAAGCCAGCGGCATGACGCAGGAGCAACTGGCCTATATTGTCGACCGCGCTCCGCGTACCATTATGTATAACGAAAATGACGGCCAGCATCCAAGCTTCAACACCTTTTATCAGATGGTCACAATGTTTGATATATCGGTGGATCAATACTTTTACCCGTCCCAGAATAGCGGGAGCGAGTGTAGAAAGCGGATTGATGCCATGTTGAACGCCTTGGACGAAAGAGAATTGAAAATCGTTGAAGCTACAATCCAAGCGATGAAAGCATCGAAAGAAACGGAGGAAACGTAAAAGAAAGCGTAACCTCCGTTTTTTTGCGCCATGTTGCGGGTTGCGCGTTTTGGCAAGCAATTCGGGTGTGGCCACACTCCGAAATTTTTGCAGGGCGCAGGGCCCGCAAAAATGCTTGTTGGGGAGCTCCCCAAGCCCGCTGTACTTCGGGACAAATTGTCCCAAAGTCCCGGTGCGCTGCACCGTAGTCTGCGGCCCGTCACTATCGTTCCTGGGCCTTATTTTCACGCTCGTCTGTTATGCCGAGCAGATGATCAATGTTCGCTTTTATTGCCACGGCCTCTCGCATTTGCTGCTGGGCCTCCCGGTATTCTGCATAAAGCTCTTTTTTCTGTCCTGCCAACTCACGGCGGGATTTTTTTAGTGCTTCAATCTTAGGGAGCTTTGCGCCGTTCAGTATGGTGTTCATGGTATCCTTTGCCGTCCGGTAAGTGGCAAGCTCTGCTTCATGCTGGGCCAGATACTTTTTGCTGTACCGCGCAGCCTTGTACCCATCGAACACCGGGCGGGTCTTGGCATAGTCCACCGTGGCAGCCATCAGCTCCGAGGTTTTGGAAAGAGCCTCCTCCGTTGTGCGGAGCTCGTCAGACAGCTTGTGAAAGTGATCCACCGCAGCCTCGGTGCTGGCCGTCAGTGCCGCATAGTCTGTCAGATGATGCTCCTGCAAATACTGGAGCGCGGCGGCCATTTGTTTTAGGTTGTAGACCTTGGCCCATCGTTCATAGGCCGGGCCTTTGCCCTGGGCCATACGCTCTTGAATGTCGATGATGAGATTAACTCGCCGTGGCGGAACCGTGGGCTCCTCGGACAACTCGGGGAGTGGACGTTCCCCGGCAATTACTGCCTTGATGTCCTCCGGGTCAAATCCGGCTCCAAGTGTAGAAGCTCGGAGCCGGGTTGATTTTTCTTGCCCGGGCGCAAGGAATGAGATAACACCGCCGCGCCCCTGTTTTACGGCAAAGCCGGACTCATCCATGAGACGAAGAAAGTCGGCAAAGTCCGTGGGCTTTTTCTCCAAAGCGGCGAGAACAGCCAGCCGCACCCGCTGCTTGGCAGAGGGCGGCTTTTTCCCGATCCACTGGCCATAGTGAAGAAAGCGGCCCTTGCTGTGCTGGCGCGGGTTTTGGATAACCGACAGCTCATGTTCGATGCACACGCGGTCAGAGAGCCGCCGCAGGGCAAAGGACGAACCAATGAAATTATGAAATTTCCGGGAGCGATCAAAGGCCGTCGCATTGAAATAAATATGATTGTGGATGTGGCCCTTGTCTGTGTGGGTGCAGACAAAAAACTGATACTTTCCCTTTGTCCAGCGCATCGCCGTTTCATAGCCGATACGGTTTGCTTCTTCCGCCGTAACCTCCCCGGGCAGGAACGCCTGCCGGATCTGAAAGAACAGTGCCCCGCGAGATACGGCCCGGCCTGTCTCTGCAAGGTATTGACTTTTTACCAGAAGAAACTCGGCGGGAGCCGTGTTCGGATCGCAGAGATAGGAAGATACGGCTCCCAGCTTTTCCGGGTTCAGGCCATAGGTGAAACGATCCTCCATCGTTTGAATTGCACTTTTTCCCGCCGCTGTTTTATAAGGGCGGATGTAGGTGGTCGCCGTAAAAATCCCTCCTTCCGGCAAACAGTATTTTTACTTTGGGACACTTTGTCCCGAAGTAGAAAAAGCCGGGGAGCGGTATCAACCACTCCCCGGATGGATCAGAGCTCTACCAGCGCGGAGAGCTGTTTCAAGAGATCAGACAGCGGCCCCCACAAAGCGGCATAGTCCCGCTGCAAGGCCGCGAGTTCTTCGGGATAAATTGCGCCGTAGGTGTTGGCTTGAATTGCCACTTGGTTCAGATTGTTGGAGCAGCGCCGCTGGAGCGAAACCAGCTCACGAACAGGCGAAAGGTCAACATGAAGCACATACCCACTCAGGGCCATTTTCCGCATATAGGCTCCCATATTACGGATGCCAGCCTCCGCCATACGTTCTTGAATCAGGGCCTGCTCCGCCTCCGACACCATCACATGAAGATGGATCGGACGGCGGCGCTTTTTTGTCATCGCTCCTCACGCTCCCGGCTGCGGCAGGCGCGGGGCGGCTCCTTTACCTTATCCAGCGGCTTTTCCTGTTCGTCTGCCGGAACAGGGTGCGGCAAATGAAATTCACGGTGCAGGCGCAGCACCTCCAGTACAGACAATTCCTGTTCACGTTTCTTTTCCATATACGCACCTCCTTATCTATCGCCACGGTCAGACTGCCTACGCTGGGGAGCCGGAGCCTCTGAGCCGCGATCTGCCTCCGCCAACTTTGCAGCATTTTTCATCTGATCGGCAATCGGACGGGGCCTGTCGGGATTATCAGGCGCAGGACGCAGCTCATAGTCGGATGCCTGTTTTTCCGTTAGCGGGCGGGTATAGGTAAGATAGCCCCAAGCCAAGAACGAGCCATTTTCCACCGGGATGCGCTGATCGTAATTGAAGATTTCATCCGGCTTGTTATAAGGCGGCTTCGGGAATGTCCCGATGTCCACAGGCCGCTGGGTCGAATAATACTTGTAAAGGCCGGGAGCCTCGGTCTGCCTGATCCCGACGTTATAAATACGCTGATAGTCCTGCACCCGGTCTGTGAAATCCTGTTCCATCGCGGTGCGGTCATTTCCATAGTGACCCCATTCATACTGCCGCTGGCCGTCCTTGTCATCATAGCAGGCCCATGTGACATAGCGGGATGGCGCGGTGGGATGTTCGCCCAATGCAAATCCTCGTCCATTTTCCAGCATGACCGCCTTCAAAATGGCGTAGCCTTGATTTTTGTCCATAGTACACCTCCCATCATCGAGACATTTCTTTGTTTTCTCTTTTCACAAACGGCTGGAGCTGATAGGGGCTTGTACCGTCCTCGGGCCGCAGAAAGTCTATCCGGGCCGCAGCACGGATGGCGTTCTGGTTAAGCTGCCGCTGCCATGCCCCTTGGCTGGGAGCCCACTTAAAGCCGTTGCTTTTCAGTTCCTGCCGCTGATTGGCATCGGGCTTTTCCTCAAAAATAAGCTGCAAACGATTTTCAGCCTCGTTGATTTTTGCCTCGCCTCCGGGGAATGTCCAGCCTGCAAACTCGGAGCGGCTGCTCAGTTCCTCAATGCGCTGGCGTACACGGCGGATATTGGCGTTGTTGTTGGAAAGCAGATAGGCGGGGTATGGCTTGCTTTTGTCCAAGTGCCATGACTGCGCCATATCTGCTTTGAGCTTTTCGGCCTGCTCCGGCGTAAGCTCCGGGCAGCCGTCCAGCGTTTTGTGTTTCCGAAAATACGCATTGACCGCCTTCATGGTGGCCTGCAGGGACTCCAGCCCCTCCAGCTTTTTTGTCAGCTTTTCCACGGCCAGATCGTCATCCGCGCTGATCCCACCCATTCCAACAGAGCGGATTTTATCAAGCAGCTTTGAAATCTCCGCATACTCTCCATAGTTGCGATCCCGGGCGGCGTTCTGCTTGTGCTTTTTTGTCACAGGGAAATTGCCGCCCCCGGAGATCAGAATAGAGGGCACCCGGGCATCAATCACATTGCGTTCATTCAGATTTTCCGCAAGTTTCCGGGCATAGCGATCCACCAGAGCGTCAATCTTATCGTGGTACATGGGATCGACACGGGCTTTCTGGCGTTCCGCCGCTGCATACGCTTCATCGACCATTGCCCGGTAGCTCGTCGTAGCGGAGCCCGGCTGATAGTCGGAAAAGCTGTTCATATCCTTTGCCCGCTTTGCGGCTTCTTCATTGATCGGATAATATTTCGGCATAGTACCTCCTTCCACAAAAGCCGGAACTTTGGGACAAATTGTCCCAAAGCCCCGGCAGCTAAAATGTTGACAGCATCTCACGGAAACAGGGGCGGACGTAGAAACATACGCCTCCCGCAGAAAAGGGCCTTAAAAAGCCTTGTCACAGGCGGGTTTGGGGTGTCCTAATTGTCAACACATCAGCCCCGCTTTTTTCGCATATATTCCCGCTGCTGTCTGCGGTGTGCCGCCTTTGCACAGGCCGCCGAACAATAGGTTTGCCGTCCATCAGGAGCCACGGCTCTGCCGCATACCGGGCAAGCCTTGAAATCCGGCCTTGGCCCTTCTGCCAGCAGCGCAGCCTCCAGCGCCGGATCAAGGGGCAGAACTGCCTCGCGGAAGTAGCGGCAATAAGCCCCCGTCCAGCATTTCCCAAACATATAGCACTCGCAATCCAGCGGCAGGCAGCCGCAGTCCCGGTCATAGTTGGCACACCATTTTGATACCAGCCTGCGGATTGCCGTTTTTTCTGTCCGGGTCAGTTCTCGGCCCACAGCATCACCTCCCGTTGCCCGGTGGTTTGAGTTGCTCCCGGTAGCAGAACACGCAGCCGATCCCGCGCCAGTAAGGGCAGCCGTCACAACGGGAGCCCTTCGGCGGCAGGCTGGGCGGCACACCCTTAAAGTAGCTTTTTTCTTTCATAAATCCCTCATAGGGGTTGTTGGTAAATCTCATTCATTATCCTCGCTTTCGGTATCGTCCTCGTCCCAAGGCGGCCCATCGTCCTCGGGATCGTCATAATCAGCCAGTTCCTCGCTGTAATCCTCTTCGGGTACAGCAGCTTTTTCATGCTTCGGGCGGTAAATTTTGAAGTACCAGCCTGCACCGCTGCCCAGAACAGCCACAGCCAAAATCAGCAGAAGCGTCCCGGTATTACTTTTCTGCTGGGGCTCGGGTTCCGGCTCCTCCGCAGGTTCCGTCACCGGAGCGGGTTCGGGAGCTGTGCCAGCACACTCGGTCATATTGACCGCGCAGACCTCGCAATCCGTATGGATGGCTCCGGGCGCACATTTTTCTGTGCAGGAGCAGGCCGGAAGTTCTCCGCCAGCGGCCTCCAGTGCCGCCAGCAGATCGGCTTCATCCACCATGTTCAAAAAGTAGGTGTGATACTGTTCGCCGTCCTCGTCCACAGGCTTGTCATAGTCAATGACAATGTAAAAGGTGTTGCCGCCGCTGGTTTCCACCGTGATGAACTGTTTGTTGGTTGCGGCATCGTAGAGCAGATCGCGGGTCACAAGGTTTCCATCCTCCGAAAAGCCCTCGCCCGGGGTAATGGTAGGCGCTGGCTCCGGGGCCGGAGTTTCTTCCACAACAGGCGGTTCCTCATTCCCGCCGTCCGAATAGGCATAGGCCGGGATTGCAAAGCCGCATAAAAGAACGGCGGAGCAAAGCCCCGCCGCCAACATACGAAAGTGTTTCATATTCAGTTTTCCTCCTTCTTTTCTTCTTCGGACTTCGGGACACTTTGTCCCAAAGTACCTCCGTCCTTCAGCTTTTCAAACAGCAGCGGGAGCTCCGTAAGGGAAATGCTCATACCGCGCACAATGTCCACGATCTCGCTGTTTTCCGCCTCCAGCTTTTTTTGCTCCAGCTCCTTGAGCCGGGCCTGCTGTTCACTGATTTTGGCCTTGACCTTATCAATCTCGGCCTGAATTTTCATGCTTTTGGTAGTTGCCATTTCAAAACCTCCTGTCACGGTAAACGCCCGTAGGCGTAAAAATGAGATTGCCAGTAGCTTGTATTCAAATTTGCGTAGCCGATGGGATCTCCGCAATGCAGCATTTTCCCGTCACCGACATAAATCCCGCAATGGCTCACGCCCGGCGTGTCATAGGTGCCTTTGAAGAACACCAGATCACCGGGTTTGGGAGAGCTGGTCGGCGTACAGATGTTATAGAGCCCCTGGGCTCCCAGCCTGCCAACATTCCAGCCGGAGTGATTGATGACCCATGAAACATAGCCCGAGCAATCAAAGGAAGTAGCCGGAGAACTGCCGCCCCACACATAGGGATAGCCGATGTATTTCTGCGCCTCGGCAAGCATCGCGGCAAAGGTTTCATCGTCCAGATATTCTCCTGGCACCTCGTAGTCACCGGGTTTCCCGGTAATATACTTGTTCACATAGGGAGAATCCGGGAACAGATCGGGGCGGTTTCCCAGTGTTGCCATATAGATGGCATACCGGGAAAGCTGATCCTCGCCCATGACATACACGGGTACATGGGATAAATTAAAGTTCTCCAGCGTGACCGTACAGATGTAATAGTCGTAAGGCACCTGATAGGTGTCTGTATGGGAGTTGCCGTCCTCGTCCGTCCATGTGTCGGTTTCTGTGCGATACCGGGTTTCCACCACCACATCCTCCGTGAGAATGTACTGGCGGTCAAACAGCATTTGCAGCGTTCCCTGGACTTCCTCTATTGTCCATTGTCCCTCATGGAGCGCACACAAAAGAGAAAGCAGCACATAGGGGTCATGTTCGATTTCGTCCAGATCGAAGTGGTATTCGTCATAGTCATGGGTGCTTTCATAGGTGTCCAGATAATGCTGCAAATCATCTTCCAGCACACAATAGGCGGCTTCGGCGGCCAGCATATCACGATCCTCGCAAGGATAGGTGCTGGCTCCTAATGCACCGGCCCCGGCGTTCCCCAGCATAAGCATGGTAGAGGAACAGGACTGCATAGCAAACAGGAGTAACACACAGAGCACCGCAATCACGGCACCTGCGGGATGACTTTTGACAAATTCCACTGCCCGGGCAGTCAGGCGTTCTGTGGCTGTGGCAGTTTTCCCAGCCGCAGCCGCGCTCTGCTTTGCAGCCTCCTTTGCCTGCTTGCGGTATTGCCTGCGGAGCCCTTGCTTCTGCCAGTAGCGGGTAAGGGCATTTTTCGTCAGCTCCGGGTGCTCCTGTGCGGTGGTGTGAAAATGGTAGTTCGCCGTGTACTTGGTATAGCGGGCCTCGGCCTTGCGTACCACTTTTGCCGGATGTTCCCGGACTTTACGGCGCACAAAGCGAGAGCCATGCCGTAGCGCGGTTTCTCCCACAAGCTCAGAACGGTGTGCGCCTTCCGTGCCGACATTTTCCTGTTCCACTTCAAAAATCTTGCCATGCACGAAGCTGTGAACGGAACCACTGGCAACACGGCCTATGCGTTTTACCGGGCCGGGCTTTTTCGGCGGCTTTTGCTTTTCCAGCTTCTCCCGGGCCTGTTCCAGTTTTTCGCCTTGGGACTCCATGCGGAGCTTTGCCGCCGCAGCCTGTTCCTGCTGGCTCTTTTTGCGGAACTTGGACTTCGGGACACTTTGTCCCGAAGTGTCGGAAGCCTCCGGCCCGGGCTGTTCCCCGTCAGGGGCGTGGGCGGTCTGCGACCAAGCCTCCTCCTTGGTCTTATTCGTTTTTCGTTTCATTCTTCATATCCTCCGGGCGTGTAGTCAGCAGGTCATAGATTTCTCCGCGAGGGAACCGATCCACAAACGGAATGGTTACATTTCCATAGAACAACAGCCCCTCGCCGGAATTGCTGTGTGTGATATAGGAAAGCTGATGCTCGGAAATACCGAGCTGTTTTGCCAGAATGGTACGGTCACTCTGCGCCTGCGAAAGCAGAATCATAAAATCCGTGTTGTCCAGAATGCTCTCGATTTCCCGGCTGGCCAAAAGGTCTTTGACGTTCTGCGTCAAAGCAGACGGCACACATCCTTTTTTACGCAGCATTTTCCAGACTGCCACAAAGTAGCTGGCTGTCAGCGGATCGCGGAGCAGGATATGAAACTCGTCAAAGTAGCACCAAGTCGCCGCACCCTCGTGGAAGTTCTGATCCACCGCCTGCGAAACAAACTCATTTGTGATGTGCATTGCAATCTTTCTAAGGTTTTCGCCCATGTTTTTCAGAACGATGCACACCACACGGCTGTCCGTCTTGACGTTGGTAGGATGGTTAAAGAGATTGAGGGAGCCTGTGCAATAAAGCTCTAAGGCAGTTGCCACGCGCCGGGCTTCGGGCTCCGGCTGGCGTAAGAGCTCTTCGTACAAATCCTGTAACAGCGGTGTTTTTGCAGTTTCCAGTCCGAGCGCCTGTTCCCGGTACACCAAACGCACACAGCGGTCAATGACCGTCTTTTCAATGGGCTGCAAGCCTTCCTTGCCGCCGACCACCAGCTCGCATAGGGACAAAAGAAAATCCGCCTTCATGGAAAGCGGGCTTTCTCCGGCGGCCATATTGAGCTCCACATCCATCGGATTGAGGTGGTGCGGGCTGTCCGGGGCAATCTCGATCACCTGGCCGCCCAGCCTTCGCACCAGTGGAGCGTATTCGCCCATCGGGTCAACCACGATGATCCGATCCTGCGGGATGGTGAGAAACACATTCAAAAGCTCACGCTTTGCGGCAAAGCTCTTGCCGGAGCCCGTAGAGCCCAAATACATCCCGTTTGCCGATTTCAGCTTTTTGCGGTCAGCCATGATGACATTGTGAGAAAGTGCGTTCATGCCATAGTAGAGGGCCTGCCCAGCCATGCGGAGCTCCCTTGTCATAAAAGGAATAAAGATGGCTGTGGAGCTGGTGGTCATACCGCGCTGGATTTCTACCTCGTTGTAACCAAGGGCCAACGAGGAAACAAAGCCCTGTTCCTGTTGCCAGTCCAGACGGCGCAGAGCGCAGTTGTATTTCTGCGCGATACCGCCCACGGTAAACACATCGTTTTCCAGCCGCTGGCGGTTAGGAGCAAGGTTTACCACCGTAAAGGTCAGCAGAAACATTCGCTCATTGCGGGATTGCAAATCAGCCAGAAGTTCCGCTGCGTCCTTGCTGAATGTAATCAGGTCAGGGGGAAGAATATCCGGGTCATAGCCGGAGCGCACAGCCTTTCTCTGTTCCTCCACTTTCATTTTTCCGATGTCCGAGATTTTCCCCTTGATGGTCTTAATTGCCTTGAGCTGATCCACGGTCTGAATGTGCATGGTCACGGTCATTTCCGCATCCAGCTCCAAGATTTCCGCCAGCAGCTTATCCGAAAGCTCCGATGCCATAATCTGCAAGTAGGACACCGCGCCCCAATACTGGCCGATACGGAATGTGCGGGACTGGCGGAAGTCGAGACTGTCCGGGGCAATAAAGTCTTTTGTGCCAAGCCCGGTCTGTGGGATGTCTTTCCACGAAAAGCGGAACGCCTCGCGGCTCCCCGGATGCATCTGGCTATGAAGCAGCGCAAGGCGGGCCCGCCCGTCCATAGGCTCCGAGGGAACGCCCAGCCGCTTAAAGTTTCCCATGACATCAGCCTCCACACGCTCCAGACGGGGCCGAGCCTCCGCAATCCCCTCGGCGGGTATGCCAAAGGTGATGTATTTTGAGCGTTCAATGCCGTTATTGCTTTTGGCAATCTGATTTTTCAGCATCCCGGTAAACTCATCCCGGACGCTGTTATAGTTGTCATCCGCTTTCGGGATATTGACTTGATAGCGGCTGCGGGAATGGGAACGGCGATTGATAAAGGAAAGCTGGAACGGCAGCGAACTGTCAAAGTAGTTAAGAAATGAGCTCCATCCGCTGAATATGGCAGTCTGATCCTCGGTGGATGCCACGGAGTAATTGATGTCCTCATATTCCACGGTTTTTGTATAGAGCCCACCCGGGATCTTGCACACACCGTCCGGGTGCATGGACAGATACGGGATTGTCTGCTGGGCAGACAGGGCCGCCCGGCCTTTACCCTTGGCGGCGGCTCCGTTTTTCTTCTTTGTGTTTTTCAATCACATCCTCCTTTCCAGCGCCCGGCCCGGCAAAGGGCGCATAAATGTTTTCGGTTCGGTAGGCCCTGATCCCCGGCCTTAGACACTTAGCCCGGATAATGTTTCGCACAACTTTTTCAAAGGGCAAGCCGTCCTTTTCATACATGGCCAGCAGGAACGCCGGGAGCATAATTCCCAGCATGAGAAACATCGCCCCGGTATTGCCGAGGGTGCCACGGGTCAGCAGATAGGCCGGAATCCCCACTGCGCCCGCGCTGCCGAAGCAGACAAGCTGGCGTTTGGTGAGGTTGAAAGCCATCTTTGTTTTGATTTTGGATAAATCGTTTGGTACGTTTACATAGGGCATAGATTACACTCCTTTCTGTACTTCGGGACAATGTGTCCCAAAGTCCGGGATGGTTGGTGTTACTTCATTTCCCCATACAGCCCAGCCGGGCGGGGTCTGCCTGGCAAAGAGCTCCACGCGGGGCAGATCGCCCATCAGGGAAATGATTTTGACGCGGGCCTCGTCCGGCTTTTTGCTATGGGCTTCAATCGGGGAAATGATGAATTGATGAATGTTGGCAGCCTGCCGCTTTGGATGTCCCTTGGTTGCCAGCAGGCAGATTTCTGCATTGCCCCTTGTCCAGAAGCCAAGGCCGTAAAACCAGCTATCCGCCTTCTTGTTCTTTTTCAGCCAGACGAAAGCAACGCTTTTGTAGGTGAAGCCCCAAGCCTCGATCAGCCGGAGCGCCTCCGGGAGCTGCGGGAAAGTGGCCCATAAAAAGAGTGCGCTGTCCGGGGCTGCAAGATCAGCCACAGGCAACGCACATAACTCCTCAATGCTCATAGTGGGATAATGTTTTTCCGCCGCGCCCTGTACTTTCTTAGCCGAGTAGCGCCAAGGGGGATCGGCGTAAATGATAGAATACTGCTGGATAATTACACTCCTTTCTCGCCGGAGCTTTTTACTGCCTGCGCCGCACGGATGCGCTCACTGGCAGCGGCATAAAAGGCCGGGGCCGTTTCAAAGCATACAAAGCGGCGTTCTGTGTTGATGGCTGCAATCGCGGTTGTGCCGGAGCCAACGCAAATGTCCGCGACCAGTTCGCCGGGGTGGGTATAGGTGCGGATCAAATACTCGCAGAGCTCCACGGGCTTCTGCGTGGGGTGGATGCCGCCGGACACCGTAGGCACAAAAAGTACATTTCCGGGATAGCGGCGGCCATCGTTGGACTCCGAGCCTTGCCGTTCAAATTTTCCATAGTTGGAGCTTGTACCGCTTCGGGAATGTACGCGGGTATAAGGCTTGCCATAAGTAAACTGCGGATTGTAGACCGGGGACTTCTGGTAAAACACCAAGATATTCTCGGACTTTTTCAGTGGAGCCCGGTTTGCATTGAGAAAACCTGTTCCGCGCTCCTTGTACCAAATCCACTCATAGCGGAGCATGGCGAGGTTGGATGCGCCCAGCACCTTGTCAAAGGGGCACTGTGCGAAGAACAGCACCGCACCATTCGGCTTGACCGCCCATTTCACCGCCTCCCACAGTTCCGGGAGCGGCAGGGGCACATCCCAATAATTCCGGGTTGTGCCGTAGGGCGGATCGGTCAGCAGCATATCCACGCTATGCTTCGGCAGGGAGCGCAGACCCTCGATGCCGTCCATGAGAAACAAACCCTCCTTCGGGACACTTTGTCCCAAAGTGCGGCTATCGGTCATTACGGGCCTCCTTTGCCTTGGCAGGCGCAGGACGGGCGGCATTTTCTTTTCCAGCTTGTTTCGCGGCCTCGGCCATCTGCTCCTTGATCGGGGCAGGCCGTACCGCCTGGGCCCGTGCAACAAGCTGTTCCACCGCCGCATGATACGCCTCCACACCAGCCGCGTTGATCCGTTCCTGTGTGGCGCGGTCAGGAATCCGAACCGTAGCCCGGTATCCCGTCCGGCTGGCAGGATCGGGCTTAGAGGGAGCACCGAGGAAAATCCCGTTTTTCCCGTCCACAACCTTAAAATCATCGATGACCACACCGCCAAAATTGACGCTGGCGAAGCCGATCAACTTTCCCTGCGGCTCAATCGGGCGAACAGATACCGTGATCGGAACAACCGCCTCCTGCAAGACAGCATCTGTCCGCATTTTTACTGCCTCGTCAATGCTAACGCCCTTGACTTCCGCAAGCTCCGCGATGGGAGCATCAAACAGCCAGCGCCGCTCCTCCGCAGCAATCTGCTCCGGGGTCAGCAATACATCGTCTTTCTTACTCAGATAAAATTCCTCCTTTCCGCTTGCCGGAGCAGGCTGGGCGGGGTCGTCCATCAGCTCTTTTCTTTGCAGGACGGCCTCCGTTTCCGCCATAAAGCGGTAAGCGTCCGCTTCAGTAAACTCCTCCGGCGTTTTTCCATTCCATAAGCGCGTTCCATCCGCCCCGTATCTTCTCGGCATAAGCACATCCTCCTGTTAATGAGCGCCAAAGATACGCTGGGCAATGCTCCCGGTCTTAAAGAGCATGAAGCAAAGCAAAACCGTGTAGCCCACAGTTCCCCAAATCGCCCCGATGGGATCGCCGCTTGTTGCGATGCCTTGAATGAGCACCGCGTAAATTGCAACACATACAAGGATCAGCAGCCCTTGAAAGCCCACGGCAAACAGAGACTTGATGTAGTTTTGCCCGGTGCTGCCAAGCTCCCGGTTGGAAAGCGTAGCAACGGGGATGGGGGCCAGACTGGTCAGCAGATAGATTTCCAGCATCCTGCCATACACCAAAACGAAAATGATAATCCCCATCGCCTTCATCGTAAATCCAATGAGCGCAGACTGTAGCCACAGCCCCAAAAGCGGCCCCAAGTCCATCGCCTCCAGCGAGGTCTCAAGTTCGGCAAGCATATCCGCCGAAACATCGGTAGAGCCTTGAATGAGCCCGCCTGCCTGCGCGATAACGCTCTGCGACACATCGAACACAGCCATGACGATATTGAATGTATTTGACAGGATTAAGATTGCACAGGCTGTTTTGAACATCCATTTATAGAGGTTCGCAACGTCAACCTCGTGCATATTGTTCTTTTCCAAAAGCATCTGTATGAGCTCATAAGTGGCAACAAAGGTCAGCACCATTCCGGCAATCGGCAGGATCACCGTTTCGGAAAGCTGTCGGATCAGGGAGAAAACCCCGGCGTGCCACGCCGCCGGGGTAGTCCCTACCTGTGCCGCAATCTCTCCGACTTGGGTATTGATAGTATCAAAAAGACCTTCGAGGTTCCCCATGATCCCGCCAATCAGAAGCTCTTTGAGCCAGTTTGTGAGCCAGTCGGTGAGAAAATCCATAAGCGCCTACCTTAAAACAGGCCGGACAGCAGAGGGATCAGCGTGGTGCCAATGAGGATGATGCCGCCGCCCGCCATGAGCTGCTTCATGCCCTGGGACTTGGAGCCCGGGTTATCCGAGCCGTAGCCCTCCAGCAGATTAACCACGCCCCACACGCCAAGGCCAGCACCGAGAGCAATAACGAGGGTCTGTAAAGTGTCGATTGCAGATGAGAAAAATGCCATATAAGCCTCCATTTCTCCGGGATTTTTCCGGTAACAAAAAAGCCGCCCATACAGGCGGCAGGTTACAAACTTCGGGACACTTTGTCTCGAAGCGTTTATGCAAAGGCGTCTGGATCGTCGATGTCATCATAGTTGAGGATGTCCTCGTCCTCTTCCGTGAGTGCATCGTCCGGCACAGCCACCTCATACATCGTACACACCTCGTTCAGCCCGGGCCGCCTGCGGCGGTTAATGAGCCTGTCGAGATCAAAAGCGTTTTTCTGTTTATCGGCCTCCGCTGTATAACGGTAGTTCGGATGCCGTTTCAGATCGTACTTGGGAGAGAAGAACGGGGGCAGGCCCCGAAGCTGTAAAATACATTTGTCTCCCGGCATGGTTGCAAGTTCGGCTGGGGTCATCAGTTCCCGGCCCAGCCGCTGGGTATTTTGACTGTAGCTTTCCGACTGGCCACGGGAACGGCTGTCGGTCTGCATACTGATTGTGGCCTTTCCCAGCCAGTTTTCGGATATTTCCTTGATGGTGCTGGCTTCGCGGCCACCGAGGAACACCACGCTGTCCATGTTGCCGAGGATTGTCTCGGCGTGTTTATCGTAAATAGCCTTGCACTGTGCCAACTGCTGATACAGCAGGCAAAGACTCACCTCGCGGGAGCGGATAACCGCGACCAGCTTTTCGAGCTGGGGCACCTGTCCCGTGTTGGCTGCCTCATCCCACAACACCCGTACATGGTGCGGCAGGCGGCCACCGTGAACATTGTCCGCCCGTTCACACAGGAGGTTGAACATCTGCGAAAAAGCAAGCGCCACTAAAAAGTTGTAGGTCTGCGTGGTATCGGAAATAATGAAGAATACCGCCGTTTTCCGATCTCCGATACGGTCAAGCTCCAATTCGTCATAGGCCATGACCTCACGAAGCTGCGGGATGTCAAAGGGAGCCAGTCGCGCACCGCAGGAAATCAAAATGCTTTTTGCCGTCTTGCCGCTGGCCAATTTGTACTTTTTATACTGTTTGACCGCGAAGCAATCCGGCTTACGCTTTTCGAGCCCGGCAAACATATAGTCCACCGCGTTCATAAAATCCTCGTCATCCTCCTTGACCTCCATGCCGGAAATCATATCCACAAGGGTATTCATGTTCCGATCCTCGGCAGGCCCCTCGAAAATGATGTAGGCGATCAGAGCACAGTACAAAAGCGTTTCCGATTTCGTCCAGAATGGATCGCCTTCCTTGCCTTCGCCCTTGGTGTTGGAAATCAGGGCATCCACGAATTTCAGAATATCGGCCTCGTTGCGGATATACGCCAGCGGGTTATAGTGCATGGATTTTGAAAAATCTATGCTGTTGAATACCTTGATTTTGTACCCGCGTTTTTGCAGGAAACCCCCGACCTGTCCCAGCACACCGCCTTTCGGATCGACCACCACATAAGAGGAATGAGCCTGTAAAAGCTGGGGCGTGAGCCAGAAGCGGGTTTTGCCGGAGCCGGACGAGCCGATAATGCAGCAATTCAAGTTTCTGGCATTTGCGGGGATTTTCGGGCGGGTGTTCATCGTGAGGAACTCCGTCCCGGTCAAAATCACGTTGTTTTCAAACTTCGGATCGACAAACGGTTTGATGTCTTTTTCCGTTCCCCACCGGGCGCTGCCGTATTCTGCATCCCGCCGGAACTTCTTAGCGTTCTTGCTTTTGAAATAGATCAGCAGCCGGAAACCAACTGCACCTACAATACCGACAAGCCAATCCAGCGGAGCAAGACCGGGTGCAAAGTCAGCAAAGGCCGGGCCAATCGTCTGGCCCAGCCCGATGAGCTTATGTGCAAAATCGTTACCCTCCGCCAGCCGGTAGGCCGTTCCCAGCTTGATGAACGCCCACAGGATGAACAGATAGGGAATGTTTGGAATGAGATATTTTCTGATCTTATCTGTCCTCATGGGCCACCTCCTTTGCACGTTCTTTTTGTTTCGGCTTTTCTTTGGGAAGCTGATCTGCCGCCTGTTTCAGTTGTTCCCGGATGGGAACACGGTTCGATTTTGCTTTGCTTAACACCTTCCGGGAGTACTCGGAAAAGCAGGCGGTCATTGCGTCTGCCTGTCCAGCCTTGAAAAACAACAGGTATTTGTCCGGCCCGGTTTTATAGAACGCATAGTCCACATTCCATTTCCGGGCCACGCGGTCAAAGGACTTGGCATCCCCGGATAGCTCAATGCTGTTTGTGGCTGTGCCGTGGGCCATGAGCTTTCGCACACTTTGTTTGCCATGAGGTACTTGCCGCCCACGGTATGCCTTGCGGATCTTCCGACCCACCATGCCCAGCACATACGCCAGTCCCCGCGCCGTCAGCTTGGTTGTTTTTACAGATATGGCTATCGTGCGCCGGGAAATATCTTCATCAATCAGTTACACCGCCTCCTTCCTTGGGACAATTTGTCTCGAAGTGCCATCACCGATCCCCACGGTCTTTTTTCTGCATTTGACGGTAGCCCTCCAAAGAAGAACCGTCTATGATTTCCTGATAAGCGGCCATTTGCTCCCAGATAGAGAGCTTCGGGAAAGAGAACACCTTATGCTCCTTGGGAATATCCTGCAAGCCATGATACACTTCCACGAAATGATCGCTTTCTTTGACAACATAGCCGCCCGGGGCAAAATGGCCGTTTTCGTGGATGCAGGCATCCCGGCCATACGCCTCATAATCGAAATACGGTTTTACCTGATCCGGCACATCCAACATTTCCAGATCGTCCACATAAATACGTCCCAGCGTTTCCTCATCGGATACGCCGGGGTAAAAGCCGTAACAGTCCAGATTTTGTGTCAGATTGATGATGTCCCGCACCGAAGAACAGTGATCGCCACTGTCGAGGACGGCCTCCAGTGTTTCCAGCTCCGATGAGGTAAGCTCGGAAAGCAGGCAGGCCAGATGATTAAGCTCGTCCAGATTTTCATACTCGCTCAAATGGTCATAGAGCCCCAGCACATCCCCATCGAAAGAGGTAATAAAAATTTCCTGATAGCGGACGCCATCCACGCCGATCCGTTTCAAGAGAGCCTCCACCTCCTGGGCGGTTGTGGGAAATTTCAGTGTTTCACCCACAAGCTGGCCCTCGCTGTACTTTCCGGCGTTGGTAACGTAGGCTTCAAACAGGGTTGCCATTAGCGGCGGCCCTGTCCCTTGACGGTCAGGATGCCCTCAAGGGTTGTTGCCGTAATTCCCAGCCGCTGGGCCACGGCAATATCATTTTTCATGGCTTCGGTCATACTGTGCCCGCAGACAACCAGCACATGAGAACGGCGGAGCAGGTCACGGCTCATGTCGATGCCGCTTTTATGCTCCTCGGGAACGGCATCGTTAAGAAACAGGGGCAAGTACAAAGGCGGGCAAATAGGAGAAAAGCCTGCCTCATACACGGTGCGGCAATACTGCGCCGTCAGTTCTGCGTTTTCGCTATCGCCGCCGAGCCATGCAGCGGTAATATAAGCAAGGGGTCGTTTCATCGTTCATACCTCCGATATTTTAATAAGAAGGTTCAACCCAAACCCCACGCCCTTTCCCAGTCTTGGGAAAGGGGACGGCTCTGGAGGATATACCCCCGCCGCTTGCCGGGGAAATAGCACAGCCGGGGCAGACCGTCAAGGGCGAGCCGCCGAAAACGGCGGTGCGCTGCACCCTTGACGGCCCACTCCCGGCTGTACTAAAAAACAGGCGGCGACGGGGGATATATACCACCAGAGCCTCTGCGCGAGGGCGGAACCCTCGGGACAAAGTGTCTCGAAGTTGTTACTTGTCAAGTTCCTGCTTTTTTGGGGCTTTTGCCAGCTCCGGCGGCTGCTTTTCTTTCCAGTCATCCAGCAGGGACATAATCTGTTCTTTCATTTTGGCGGGAGTGACCTCCTTGCCAAAATACTTTTCCAGTTCCGCAGTAGAAATAATCACGCCTCGATCCTCCTTTTTCTGTTCTGATAAGATACCGTCAATGACATCGCCGTTGAGCTTGCCTTCTTTATCCAGCTCCCGGAGCCGTTTGGCCTGGGCCAGCGAGGGCGAAGCCTGCTCCCCGTCAATGGAAACAGCAATAAGCCTCTGATTTTTCGGTTTGATGTAGGAAAGCTCCACGGCAGGCATGAAGCCCATCTTTTTATCGTCTACCTTATCCAGAAGCTCCGGCACAAGGGAGTTGAGCCGCAAGTAGCGCATGACCTTTTTATAGTTCATTTCATGCGCCTCGCCTACAATCTCAACCGAGCGTTTCCCGACATCGCCTTCCGCAACACCTTTCAGCCACCCGCCCTGATGCTTGATGTCCTCAACCTCGAGTTCCAGCAGCGCGGCCAATTCGCTGGGGAGCATCCCGTCACGCTGCTTGTTGCTGTCCTTCATGGCCTGTACCGCTTCGTGGTCGGTCATTTCACGGACGATAAAGGGCATTTCCTCCAGTCCAGCCAGCTCACTGCCGTGGGTACGGCGATGGCCCGCTACAATTTCATAGCCGTTTCCATCTTTCTCCGGACGGGCAAGACCGGGAACCATTACACCGTTTACGCGGATAGAAGCAACGATTTCCTGCATCTTCGCATCGTCCCGTACCTTAAAGGGGTGCGGACGGAATGTGTGAAACGGATGAACCTCGGAAAGTTTCAGATAAACCAGCTTGCCTTCCTCAACCGGGCGGGGCGGTGTGGTCGGCTCGGGAGCCGTCTGTTCCGCAGTAGCAGTTTCCTTCGGTGCCGTATCCTGTGCGGGCTTAATGGGCTCCTTGGCATCCGGAGCCTTTCCGTCACTTCGGGACACTTTGTCTCGTTTGGACGGCTTGGGCTTGTCAGGGGCCGTCTTATCCGCCTTGGGTGGGCGGCCCTTGCGGGTCCCAGCCGATTTCTCCGATTTTTGATTTTCAGTCGCGGCCTTTTCTGCTTTCGGCGGACGGCCACGGCGCGGCTTTTTCGGTTCCTCCGTGTTGGCGGGCTGCGGTGTTTCTCCGGGGGCTGCCGCCTCCTGCGCTTCGGGGGTTTCCGCCTTTTCGACTTCGGCGCGGGCGTTCTGTCTCTTTTCTGCCATAAGCTCATTGATTTTGTCAAAGGACACAACCACATCGCCGGGCTCAGGTATGGCAGGCCCGGTCTGTTCCTGCTGGGGCTCAGACGCTGCGGCCTGTTCGGGTGTGGTGATAGGCTCGGCAGCCTCCGGGAAAGTATTCTCCGCAGGGCCCGTATTCAATTTTTCATCGGCCATTTACGATCCTCCTTTTCGTTAAAGTTGCACAAATTTGAACGCTAAAATTTTGTAGTTATTTTTGTGCCTCCTTTCCGTCTATCCACGCAAAAAAGCCGCCCGTTTTTCATGCCGGACGGCTTTTTGCGTAATGTGATAGATCAAATATTATTTTTTCTGGTTTGTAGGCTCCGAAAAGCCTTGTATTTACAGTGTTCCTAATAGGAAGTAATCATATCTAATAACGCCATCATAACAAGCAATTTTTTCTTCCGTTGAAAAATTCATCGGAACTACTGTATTTTCAATAATTTTCCTAAAATCCATACGCTCCTCCACAAAACTTCAACCATTTCTAATATTATGAATATGACAGAAAAAGGCTGTTTTCACAATCAACTGCACAAAAATTCTCCCCCATTTGTTTCTACTCCATAAGTTTTATCTATTTGTGCCGCGCATCAGTTTTACAGCACTCCCTGCTCCCACATTTCCTCACTCACTGTCACATACTCCTTACTATTCTCCACAATCCCCAGTTTCTCCTCCCACGTAAGATTCCGCTTAATCTTCGCGGGGCTTCCCATTACCAGGGAACCGTCTGGAATTACAGTATTCTTGGTGACGAGGCTGCCGGCGCCGATGATGCAGTCGGTGCCGATTTTGGCGCCGTCTAGGATGATGGTGCCCATTCCGATTAGGGTGCGGTCGCCGATGGTGCAGCCGTGGATGACGGCGTTGTGGCCGATGGTGACGTTGTTTCCGATGTGGACGGGCATGTTGTGGCTTACGTGGATGGTGCAGTTTTCCTGGATGTTGGTTTCTGCGCCGATGGTGACGGGGGCGTCGTCGCCGCGTATGACGGCGTAATACAGGACGCAGCTGTCGCGGCCGATGGTTACGTCTCCAAGGATGATGGACTGCTTGGCGATTCTCGCGCTTTTCTCTATTTTCACATTTCTATAGCTCATTTTTTACCTCATTCTGCTCGTATCTCGGTTCTTTCTTAACATTGGGAGAATTCCATTCTTCTCAATTTTTCATTACTAAGCGAAACTAATAGCTCGTAGTAAACATTGAGATTATACCAATACCAAAAGTACCAAAAAGCCCCTTATATTGACAACAATACTTCTACATTTTCTCTAATCTTAGCATACTGAAAAGAGATTGTATATTTCTTTATGCTCTCAGTATTGTCTTCCCGTTTAAAAAGGCCTGTCAATAAATTTCCTGTGCATCTATTTCTAAAAAGCGGAAGATCTGTTTCAGATATTTCTCCATAGAGGAGTCATCGCTGCAGTAGATTTCATGTTTTGTTCCAGGCATATAAATATATTTACAGGAGCTGCTGCCTTGCTGCTTCACTTTTCCTGCAAATCTTTTCAGTGCGCGCACAGATACAAAATCGTCATTTTCTGCCTGAAAGAAAAGTACAGGTACCTTTATTTTTTTCCACCCCCAAATCTGCAGATACCAACTCATTTTTATAGCCGCCAAAAGCCAGCCATAGGATGCCGCACAGGTCTGCAGTTCCTTGTGCGCCCTGCGAATTTTATCATATCTTTCAAATCTTGATTCCGAGGTTCCGGCACAGGTTTCAAAGCTTTCCCCTCCATCATAGATTTTTTGCCCTGCCACATACTTTTGAGCCTTTCCGAAAAAGCATTCAAAATGTGCAATCAAAACTACAAGCGGCCAGGGCACCTTTCCTGTAAGAGGACGGATCATAGGCGAACTTAATATGATTTTCTGAAACAGTCCAGGCTCCCAGGATGCCGAAATCCCACCAATTGCCCCTCCCATAGAATGGGCAAAAAGAATCAGGGGTAAATCCGGATGTGTTCCTTTTATTTCACGGCATACTTTCAAAAAATCCCGCACATACCTTTTCCAGATATCCACATGCACAAGAGACGGATCTGCCGTCAGCCGATAGCTCAACCCATGCCCCATATGTTCTGGCATATACACATGATACCCAGCCTTCAGAAAGTAATAAATCATCTCATCATATTTCGGCGAACCTTCTGTAAAACCGTGACTGATCACAATGACACCCCTGGGATTTTTTGCCAGATAATACTGTATGTGTATTTTTCCTGAAAAATCCTTATTTTTGCCTCGAATGAAATTTTCGGCATTTGAGACATATTTTTCCTGACGGTGCAGTTCAAGATACGGCTCTGCCTCTTTGTTCATCCTGTATAAATATTCATTTTCATGTATTATTTCCATATTGGCTGCTCCTGCTGTTATTTTTGGTTTTGGATTCTTATAATTTTGTTAATCTTCTTTTCGTTGTAGAACACCAGTATAATTCCTCCTGCACAGCAAAAAGCTGCAGCACCAAAGGCAGCAATCCGATAACCGGTTCCGTTTCCTGTTCCAATTGTGGAAACTGCCGTAAAAATCAACATGGAAATGCTTTGTCCAAGCTTAAACGCAAATGTTCTTGCTGCATAAAACATTCCTTCGCGATTGCTTCCCGTTGTAATAGAATCACTTTGAGCAATGTCTGCTACAACAGCCTGTGGAAGAATTCCAAAAATTGCCATAGGAAGTGCCGCACAAACAGTCAGGATCAGTCCCTGCACGGAAGCTGGAATAAAAGGCATTTTTCCCATAAATCCAGTATAGAAATAAGCAGCGGAAAATACCGCAAATGCAAACAAAATCATCTTTTTCTTTCCAAGCTTTGGTGTCAATTTATTTACCGGAATGTAAAAGACCAGAGACAAAGCTGTCATTCCAACAAAGTACAGGGTTGTCATAGTCTCCGGAAGCTTCAGAAGGCTGGTAACAAAAAAGGGAAGTCCTGTCTGAAACATGGTAAGCGCGATCCAATAAAAAATATCAGATGCTACAAATTTTCTAAATTCTCCATTTTTGAAGGTAGCAGTAAGTGAGCCAAAAGCAGATTCCTTAGATGGAACTGTATCCACATAGTCTTTTTCCCGGATGGTGAACACCGGTACCAGCATGCATATAAATGCCACAGCTGCCATTATTGTAAATGTCACCTGAATTGCGCCTACTCTTCCAAAAACCGGGATAAATACACCCCAGATGGTGGGCGCCAGATATGCTACTGCTGTTCCTGCAATGAAAGTAAAAGAAATAACGGTAGAAATATTAAGTCGTTCCTGCTGAGTATGTCCCAGTTCCGGAATCAGCGCATTATATGGCGTACAATATGCAGTAATGGAAAGATAATATGCCAGGATCATTGCCAGCAAAAAGGCAGCATTGATCCAGCTGTTCTGATTTAGCGGAGACCAGAATACCAATACGGTGGAAAGTGCCAGCGGAAGAGATGCCCATTTCAGGAATGGGATTCTTCGCCCATTTTTTGATGTACACCGGTCTGATAAAGACGCGATCATAGGGTCTGTAAATGCGTCAAAAATCCTTCCGAAAGCTGTGATTCCTCCAATTATGGTAAAAATGCCAAGTACCACCAGCCCCTGAGGAATAAATACAGTTTGTCCCTGACTGATGGCAGTCTCATCTGGCTGATAAAAATACACCAGCCAGTTGGAAATGATTCCCGACAGCATTGCCCAGCCAAATTGTCCAGCTGCAAACTGCCAGATTTTTCCTGTTGTTAATTTCTTCATTTTGTTCCTCCTTGCGCTCATTTTTATAATTATTGCACAATATATTCCGCTATGCAATTACATTTTCGTACTTATTGTATATTTTGATATCAGGGTCAAAAGGTCAAAAAGCCGTTCATGCCTGCATGATAAGGCTTTTGAACTTGGGACCCGCCGAACATGAGGAAGTAGCGATTTACATAGTAAATCAGCGGATTCCGAATATTCGAGAATTGCGGGAGCTGCTTTGCAGCGGAGCAATTCGTGGATATCAAGTTAGGGGCAAAAGACCTTTTGACCCTAACATCATCATATTTTGATATCCAATAAAAGCAATCGGTATTTCGTCCATGGCCAGAAGCATATAATGAATTAATTTTACCGGTAAACGGAGTTTTTCAATGAATACCCAGATAAAAAATATTCTTCCTTTTCTTTTATTTCCACTGGCAGTGGGAGCATTTGCAGCGCTTCTGACTACCGGGTCTATGGAGGCCTACGCGGACCTTTGCCAGCCGCCCCTTTCCCCGCCGGGATGGGTGTTTCCGGTGGTGTGGACCATTCTTTATCTGCTGATGGGATTCGCCGCTTACCTGGTGGCAAATTCTGGGAAATGCACCAACAATGATTTGTTTTTTTACATTTTGCAGCTGTTTTTTAACTTTCTGTGGTCGATCTGGTTCTTTAACTGCGGCTGGTATCTGTTTTCCTTTTTCTGGCTGGCGGCGTTGTGGCTGCTGATTTTCGCCACTATAAAATCTTTCGGTGCGGTGTCCCCTGAGGCGGCAAATCTGATGCTGCCTTATCTGGCGTGGGTGACGTTTGCAGGGTACTTGAATCTGGGAGTGTATTTTCTAAACTGATGTACTATGATCATCCAGCAGATAATAAAATGCTCGGCATGTATCCGCCAGAGCTTGTTTGAAAAAGGCTTTCTACAAGATGCATATTACAATTTGTGGAAAATTTTTCCCAATCAGAAAAAGACCGCTGTGCATTTCGGATTATACTGAATATGCATAGCGGCCTTTTGAATTTTTTTCACAGATGCTGCAAAAACCTCTGCACACATCTTCTGTCAAAGCTTACTAATAATTTGTCTCTTATATTCCAAAAATTCTTCTGACAGCGAGAAGTCCTCTGCCCTTGGCTTTTTCTCCCGGATCATGATTTCTTCCTTGATGGTTCCGGGAGTCCCGTTCAGAATGTAGATTCTGTCGGACAGCAAAATAGCCTCGTCAATGTCATGGGTAATAAACAAGGTGGACAGATCAATGTGCTGCATAATATCCAGATACCATTTGTGCACGCTGGCCTTAGTCAGAGTGTCCAGTGCGCTGAATGGCTCGTCCAGAAGGGCAACACCGCTGGAGCTTAAATAGGTCCGAAGCAGGGCTGCACGCTGGCGCATTCCGCCAGAGAGCTGGCTTGGATACTGAAGCTGGGTGCCCTCAAGGCCAAATTCCGCAAATAAGGGATTGGCTTTCTCCCTGGCTTCCTGCTTCTTCATTCCCTTCAGAAGAAGGGGAAGTGCCACATTGTCAATTACCTTCTTGTGAGGAAGGAGGAGATCCTTCTGCAGCATGTAGCTGATGCTTCCGGGGGCGGAGGTTACATCCTGATCGCGGAGGTATACTTTTCCCGCATCTGGGTTTACAAGGCCGGAAAGAATGTGAAACAAAGTGGTCTTTCCGGAGCCGCTGACTCCCAGAAGGGATACCAGCTCGCCCTGTTCCAGATGAATGGAAATGTCCTTCAGGACCTGTTTTTCACCGTATGCTTTTGAAATATGTTCTGCTCTTAGTAATGATTTACTGTTTTCTGATGACATTCTATATTCCCTACTGTATAACTTTCTATTTCATCTGCACAGTCTCCACAGCTTTCGCATAAGCCATGGCACTGTTCTCCTCATTTACTGCGGCAGATAGTCGTTGGAAAATCCTACGTCTGTCAGGTCTTTTTCGCAAAGCTGATTCTCATACAGCCATTTGTAGAATGCGTTCCATCTCTCAGGATCGATCACGCCCCAGCTGTCTGCATCGTCAATGTATTTTGCGGAAAGGAATTCCTGGCTCTTCTTTACCAGCTCCTCTGCGTCTTTGAGGGAGCCTGTGTTGTCGCCGTCGATGAGGATCTGTGCTGCCTCGTCCGGATTTTCTGCTGCAAACTCATAGCCCTTTGCAGTTGCTTCCATAAATGCTTTCGCCTGATCCGGGTTCTCGCTGAGGAAATCGTTGTTAGCGATAATAACCGGTGTGTAGTAGTCAAATACAGGATTGATATCGGAGAATGCGAAGTAATCGCAGTCTACGCCTTCTACCTCTGCGTTCACGCCGCCCCAGCCTTGGAATACCCAGATGGCGTCTGTCTGATGGGCTGCAAGTGCTGCCGGCTCATCTGTGATGTCGTTGGGGATCAGGGTAACCTGGTCAAAATCCCCTCCGTCGCTGTTTACTACATTTTCCAGCATGGCAAGCTCGATTGGAGAGTCCCATGTGGAATAAGTTTTGCCAGTCAGTCCGGCTGGTGTGTCGATTCCGTCTCCTGCTCTTGAAAGGATTCCGGAGGTGTTGTGCTGGATCACAGCTGCCACTGCTGTAATTCCAAGAGGCTCATCAAGTGCCAGGGAAGCTGCCATAGTATCCTGTGCCTCGATTGCGAACTGGGCCTGTCCGGCTGCGCACATCAGTGCTGCACCGTTTTCCGGCGGCTGTACGATCTCTACGTCAAGTCCTGCGTCTTCATAATAGCCTTTTGCAAGTGCTACATAAAGTCCTGTGTGGTTGGTGTTCGGTGTCCAGTCCAGGCAGAATGTGATTTTCTCATTCTCGCCATCTGCTGCGTAAACACCTGTAGGAACTGCAAATACCATTGTCAGCGCTGCAGCGGATGCAACGGCTTTTTTCAGATTCTTATTCATGATTTTTCTCCTTTTCAACCTGCAGCCAGGGCATTGCGATGCGGCTTGCCACATTTACTATGAAAAGCAGCAGCAAACTGATGATCACAATGAAAATAATAACTGCAAACATTTTGTCAAACGCGTATGCCTTTTTTACCCTTGTCATGTAAACACCAAGACCGTTAAAGCCTCCCAGCCACTCAGATACTACGGCACCTACTACGGCGTAGGATGCGGAGATCTTCAGCCCGGAAAAGAACTGGGGCAGGGCAGAGGGGAATTTCACATGGCGGAAAATCTGCATTCTGCCGGCGCCCATTGCTTTCATCAGGCGGATGGCATCCGGGTCTACACTCTTGTAGCCGTCCAGAAGCCCGATGGTGATGGGGAAAAAGGTGGTGATCACGACTAAGGTGATCTTTGGTGCCATTCCAAAGCCCATCCACAACACCAGGATCGGCGCGATGGCGATGGTGGGAATGGTCTGGGTAATGATCATAATCGGATAAAAAGCCTGATCCATTACCCGGAAACGGTCCATCACAGTTGCGAAAATAAATGCCAGAGCGATTCCAATGAGAAGTCCGTAGAAGGATTCCAAAAGGGTAAATTTCGCATGGAATAAAATAGTGGGAAGGTCGCCGATCAGCGCCTTGCACACTGCAACCGGGGAGGGAAGCATGTAGGACGGAACTAATCCGGAGATGCTTACCAGCTCCCAGAGAAGCAGGATTGCCGCCATTGCAACGACAGGGGGAATCTTACTGGTGATGTTTGGTAACTTTCTTTTCAATGGTAAGCACATCCCCTTCTGGTTTGTAAGAGATCTTTACATAGACGTTCATAGCCTTGCAGCCTGCGCGCTCTGCTACGTGCTGGCACTCTTTTACAATGTCCATAAGCTGATCGTAGTCACCCTCGATGGTTGTCTCGAAAGGTCCTACATAACAGTTAAGTCCTGTGGATTTGATGTAGGCGATTACCTCGTCTACAATGCGGATTACTTCTTCGTCATCCTGTACATTTGGCAGTACCTGAATTGCTACACTTGCGTTCATTTTTGTTTCCTCCTTTAATATGTGCCAGATCTCCGAAGCTGATTTGAAAGGGTTCCGGGCCTGGGATTTTTTATCAATCGAATAAGAACCATCTTTTTATGAATCTGCAAAAGAAAAAAGAGCATCTGCAATCACGCAAATGCTCTAAAATACATCTTCAACACTTCCTACACTGGCATGATCCAACAGGTTAAAAGGGTCTAAGGGCTACCTTACTCTCAGCTTCTCAATCGAAACTCCCCTGGTTTTTATTCAGATTTCGGTGCTAATTATAATATATCTTTCTTGAAATTACAAGCGGCTATTTCATTTCCGGCTGTTTTCTTACATAATTTTAACATTATTTATTTCCAAAATTTGCAGCCGTAGGGCGCACGGCCATTGCTTATAACCCTTGAAAAGCGGCCTGGATGCTGTCGTAGTGAAGGAATTTTCCTTCTGCGGCAAAGGCTTTGATCTGCTCCAATGTGGCGAACATGTGGCCGTCTGTTTCCTCTTCCTGAAGGTGCAGGTCTTCTTCCTGTACGTCCATGACAAAGCGGTATACGTCTACAAAGTAATTGTCTCCCTCACCCGGGTTTTCTCTTTTGTATGTGAAAAGATAGCCGCCCTGTGCACTGCTTACGTCAAGGCCTGTCTCTTCTTTCACCTCGCGGAGAACTGCGTCATAGGAGGATTCTCCTGCCTGGGCTGCGCCGCCGGATACTTCCCACCAGCCTGGCGCCCATGCTTTGGTCATGACGCGCTTGGTGATCAGGAAGGTGCCGTCCGGTCTTGCAACTACTCCGAGGACGGTGAGATGGTACTCTCCGTCCTTTAAGCACCAGTCGTTGCGCTTCATGGTGCGGCCTGTAGGTCTTTTATTAATGTCATAAATATCCCAGAATTCCATTTTTGTTACTCCTGTTATGTTTTTTACTTCAGCAGTTCCTCAACCATCTCTCTTGTATATTCCACCTTATCCACATGGTTGACCTCGATCTGGTACAGGGCGTTGGCGGCAATGTGCTCGGCTGCCTGCTCCAGGTCACGGATACCGGTGGTATTGGAATAGCGGGCAACAATGGCATCCAGAGCGTCATCTGTGATAATGCACTCGCCCTCTTCCATATGCATTCTTTTCAGAACCTTGGGCAGGGAGAATCTGGAGAAGATTACTTTCTTCTCTTCTGCTGTGTAGTCCGGAATGTCGATCACGGCAAATCTGGACATCAGCGGCGCACTGATCTGGTCACGATCATTGGCTGTGGCAATAGGGTAAACACCGCCGGTTGGAATCATACATTCCATATAGTTGTCTGTAAATCCAAGGTTGTCCAGAAGGGTAAGAAGCACGTCTGCCGGGTTTCCGTTGCCATGTCCGGAGTTTGCCTTGTCAAGCTCGTTGATGATAAATACCAGGTTGGAGGCTCCTGCCATGGAAAATGCATCCATGATAATTCCAGGTTTAGCGTTTGCATAAATACGAGGGCTACCTGTCAGCTGCTTGGAATCGTTGATGGAGCTCATGTCCAGAGTCGTCCACGGAAGCTTCAGGATTCTTGCTACCGCATAGGCGATCTGGGATTTACCGGTACCTGCAGGTCCGATGAGAAGAAGTCCGTAAGCAGGCAGGGTATGGGTACGGTTGATCTGGATAATGGTCTCGATGATACGCTGTTTCACACGCTCCATTCCGTAAAGCTCTTCGTCCAGGATTCTTCTTGCTTCCACCGGGTCGATGGCTTCGAAGTAATTGTTTTTCCACTGGATGTTCAGCATAATGGAAAGAGCTCTCTGTGCGTGATGGCGCTCTTCCTGGGAAACCTCGCTGGATCTTGCCACTGCCAGGTTTCTTCTGGTCCACAGGCGGATGTTATCCGGCAGGGTTTTGCCTGCGCAGGTCATAAAATCGGTGATGCTCTGAAGGCTGGTAAGCTTCATCTCATCCCCTGTTTCCTCCTGATTCTCGTCCTCCTCTGCTTCTGCAGGTGCATTGCTCTCAAGGAGACGCTCGATCATAAACTGCAGAAAGCCGTCCTCTGCGGAAAGCTTGGTGCCGCCCCCAAAGGCAGTCTCTCTGATGCGGTACACAGCATAGCCGTCCTCTGTATTCGCTCCTGACAGGCGCACATTGATGCGGCTGTCTCCAAGCCATTTCAGAAGGCTGGTAAATCTGGAATCGATTTTCAGCACATCGGCTGTGAAGGTGCCGTCCTCTTCCTTAAATTCAAAGGCAGTGCGGTTCACCGGATTGGTGAAAACGCCGCAGGAATGATGCTTCCAGTGTCTTTCTTTATTATCAAGCACCATAATGGGCTGGTCTGCAGATGGTGTGGTATTATTGCTTTGAAAAGTGGTATAGGTGCATTTGGCCTCTGCTTTGCTTGCAGAAGCGCCGCTGAAATCAAATACTGGCATGGCTGTGTCCTCTTTCGTTTTTAAATAAGATCAGGTATAATAATGTTTTTCCCTGATTTCTCTCCTAACTATAGCAACATTTTCCTCCAATGTCCAGAACATGTTTGAAAAAGGATTTTTACAAAACGCCTTTTTGCTGTGTTATAATAGGCTGTGTAATTTTATTTGCAGATTCTGTAAAATTTACATAAAATTTTGTATCAAATTTTACAAAAAACACTTGCCAAAACGGAATTTTTCGTGTATTCTAGTATTTGGACAGCTTTCTATTATGTTGCTTATATCTTATAATTTGTTATAGATTGAATTTTTAGTGCGCAGATACCATAGTCCCTCCCAAAGCTTCTAATGGAATACTGCAAACTAAAAATAAAAGACCCCCGGTTCTCGTGAGAGTTCCGGGAGTTTTTCTATACTCTTTTCTTTTTCTGGTGTCAGGGGCAGTCCCCTGCCTTCAGGCAAGGCTTAGAAGCTGCCTGCCCTCTTTCAGCCGCTCTTCAAACTGCTCATAGAAATCCTGATTTTTTTCATAAGGCTTCAGGTAGAAACGGTTCACCACATAAAGGTTCAGATTCTTGATCAGCTGGGCATCTGCGGCACCGTAAAGCACCTCCTGCACATCAAGCAGGAAGTAATGCCAGTCTGCTACGAACTTCTCGTATTTGCGAAGCTCCGGGGTGTCGATCCATTTTTTTACCTTGATCTTGCTCCGGTTGGTCTTCTTGCATTCATGGATCTGCAGAAAATACTTGAAGCTTCCGTTTTCATAGTAGCGTCCCAACGGGAAAAGCCTGCAAAATCCAGGACGGACACTGTGAATCCGGCATCTTCCCTGGTCGTTTAGAAACACGCAGCTTTCGTTTTTCCCGGTCATGCAAAGGTGGGGAAGGATGTTTCCGTCCATGGCGTCAAACTGGATCCATCCGGCGCTTACCAGCTCTGTAGGGCTTTTTCCAAGGCCCTGGCTTAAACGGTACACATCCATAGGGTCTAACACTACGGAGTCTCCCATTCCCTCGCAGCAGTCGTGGCAGCCAGCGCAGTCCTGGCAGTCTGCCTTTACCATATCATTTAATTCATAAAGTCTTCCGTCGGAAATCTCCTCCAAAGATACTTCTCGGCGCATATGCAAATTCCTCTTTCTTTATATAATTCTAATGATACCAGTGTCAAAAGGTCAAAAAGCCGTTCGTGCTTGCACGATAAGGCTTTTGAACTTGGGACACGCCAAATATGAGAAAGCAGCGATTTACGCAGTAAATCAGCGGATTTCGAATATTTGGAGGATTGCGGGAGCAGCGTAGCTGGGCCGCAATCCGGGGTATCAAATGAGTGGCAAAAGACCTTTTGACACTCATATCCTTCTAAAGCTTACAGTTTAATCCCGGACAGGGCCTGGGCAAATGCGTTGTTTACAGGCTCATTGGCCTCTTTTTGCTGCCTGCGCAGATAGTTCTGCACATCCCGTTTGCCAACTCCTGCGCCCTCCTTCTTGCGTCTTGCCTGGAAGGCAGACAGTTTTTCCTTGTAGCCGCAGGCGCAGATGAAGGTCTCTTCCTTGCCTTTTACGTACATTTCCATGCGCTTGTGGCATTTGGGGCAGCGGGCATTGGTGGTACGGGAAATGGTCTCACGGTAGCCGCACTCACGATCCTGGCAGACCAGCATTTTGCTGTTTTTGCCGTTCACAGCCAGAAGCTTTTTGCCGCAGCGTGGGCAGACCTTGTTGGTGAGATTGTCGTGGCGGAAAGTGCCCTCTCCTGACTTGATCTCGTCCACGATTTCGCAGGTGTAGTCCCGGATTTCGTGCAGGAAATCGCCCTGGCGGATCTTGCCTTTTGCAATCTGGGACAGCTTCATTTCCCAGTCTGCAGTCAGTTCCGGCTTCTTCAGATCTTCGGGAACCAATTCCAGAAGCTGTTTGGCCTTTGATGTAATGTGGATCTCATTGCCTTTTTTCTCCATCATAAAGGAGTGGAAAAGCTTCTCTATAATATCCGCTCTTGTGGCAACCGTGCCAAGGCCGCCTGTCTCGCCGATGGTTTTCACCGCTTCTTTGTCACGGGTCTCCATAAATTTCACCGGATTTTCCATGGCTGCAAGAAGAGTTGCTTCTGTAAAGCGTGCAGGCGGCTTGGTTTTACCGGTGTTCAGCGCAGCACGCAGAACCTTCAGCTTCTGGCCTGTCTGCATTTTGGGAAGGCGCTGGTCCTTTAATTTCTCCTCGTCTTCCTCGCTTTCCTCCTGATCACCGCCCTCGTAAACCTCTTTCCAGCCCTGGCTTTTTACCACTTTGCCGCTGGCTGCAAAGGTTTCCCCGGCTGCTTTTGCTTCCATTGTTACCTGCTGGTACTCAAATGGCGGATACAAAACGGCAAGGAAGCGGCGCACAACCATGTCGTAAATCTTCCGTTCCTCGTTTGTCATGTGATCCAGCTGCACAAACTGCTCTGTTGGGATGATCGCATGATGGTCGCTGACCTTCTTGTCATCCACAAAGCTGGAATTCGCCTGTACGGGTTTGTTCATCAGCGCCCCTGCAAGCTTCCGGTAAGGACCGATTCCGCAGGCTTTCAGTCTTTCCCTGATGGTGGGGACAATGTCTTTTCCAATGTATCTGGAGTCGGTTCTCGGATAGGTGAGCACCTTGTGATTCTCGTAAAGACGCTGCATAATGTTCAATGTTTCTTTTGCGGAAAAACCATATTTCTGGTTGGCTTCTCTTTGAAGAGTGGTCAGGTCGTACAGACCGGGAGCCATGGACTTTTTGGTTTTTTCCTCGATTCTGGTCACTTCCAGACTGGCAGTCTCGGTTTTCCTGCGGATTTCTTCTGCCTTTTCCCTAGAAAAAGTGCGGAAGCTTTTTGTTTTTTCATCCCGCCAGGTCCATTTCACATCCTGGGTTTCCACGGAAACGCCGTAGTATTCCTTTGGGGTAAACTGGCGGATTTCCTCTTCTCTTCTGGCGATCATGGCAAGGGTGGGAGTCTGCACACGGCCGCAGGAAAGCTGGGCGTTGTATTTGCAGGTCAGCGCTCTTGTGCCGTTCATGCCCACCAGCCAGTCAGCCTCTGCTCTTGCAACAGCGGCGCGGTAAAGGTTGTCGTAGGCGTGTCCGTCCTTTAAATTGGCAAAGCCTTCCTTGATGGCCTTGTCTGTGACAGAAGAGATCCACAGTCTCTTAATAGGCTTGTGACAGCCAGCTTTTTCCAGGATCCAGCGGGCAACCAGCTCGCCCTCACGGCCGGCATCTGTGGCAATGATGATTTCTTCAATATCTTTTCGGAAAAGCTGGGTTTTCACCACGGAAAACTGCTTTCCGGTCTGGCGGATCACTACCAGCTTCATGTCTTTTGGCATCATGGGAAGGGTGGACATTTCCCATTTCTCGTATTTCTTATCGTATTCTTCCGGGTCCGCCAGGGTGATAAGATGGCCAAGTGCCCAGGTGACTACATATTTCTTTCCTTCCAGAACGCCGCCGTTTTTCTGATTTGCCCCAAGGACGCGGGCAATGTCTCTTGCAACAGACGGCTTCTCTGCGATTACCAGTGATTTCATATTCCTTACTCCTAAATCAAATTCTATCAGGGAAAATCTTAAGTCCTTCATAAGAAAGTCATAAGAAACAGTATAACATACTTTAGAAAATTTTAACGATATTTTTTCAAAATTAATTTGTAATACGGCCTGTCCAATGTTATTATGAAACCAGAAAGCGACACAGGGAGACATTATGTATTATTTTATCGTTAATCCAAATTCCCACTCCGGCAGGGGACGTATCATCTGGGACCAGCTCCACCAGCAGTTATTGCTTCGGGGAATTTCTTTCCAGTACTGCCTTACAAGATATTCCGGACATGCTACAAAGATTGCTTCTGAGGCATCTTTACTTGGGATCGATTCTGAGCCCGTCTATATGATCGCAATTGGAGGGGACGGCACCATTCAGGAGGTGCTTACCGGGATCACAGATTTTGACCGGGTGGTTTTCGGCTACATTCCCACAGGCTCGGGCAATGATTTTTGCAGAAGCATGGAACTGCCTTTTGATCCTATGGAATCTCTTGAGTATATTTTAAAGGCAGAGCGCATTGCTCCTATGGATGTTCCTTATCTGATCTGCGGGGAAAAGAAGTCCCATTTCGGCATCAGCACAGGAATCGGATATGACGCGGGAGTCTGCCAGGAAGTGCTTGCTACTCCCCTTAAGAAGGTGTTCAATCGTCTTGGACTGGGAAAGCTGATCTATCTTTTTATTGCCTTAAAGCAGCTGATTTTTATTTCTCCGGGGAAAATGACGGTTACATTGGATGGGGAGAATACTTTTTCCTATGATCACGTATATTTTACGGCAGTTATGAATCAGAGATATGAGGGCGGCGGGTTTAAGTTCTGCCCGGATGCACGGCCGGATGACGGACAGCTGGATATGATCCTGGTGGAGGGCGTTGGGAAGCTGAAGCTTCTGTTCTGCCTGCCTACTGCTTTTTTCGGAAAGCATACGGGAATTAAAGGGATACATATTATGACCTGCAGGGACATTCATATTCACAGCGAGAATGCTCTTCCCGTCCATATTGATGGGGAATCCGGCGGAATCCGCCAGGATTTAACAGTTTCTATTGAAAAAAAGCCTTTAAAAATCATTTTACCTGTGGTATAATCTCCACGATTTGAAAAAGGAGTGAAAGACTTGGCACAATTTATTAAGAAATATAAGCATGGTCTGATCATACTTGTATATGCAATTGTTTACCTGATGTTTTTCGGGTATCTGGAGCACAGACCGGTACGTGGATTCCATGCAATTGACACTGTTTTTGATGATTACATACCATTTTGCGAGTATTTTATTGTCCCTTATCTGTTATGGTTTCCATATCAGGTTGTCACAGTTTTATACTTCATCTTCAAGAACAAGAATAAGAAAGAATATTATCAGTTGGTTTTCAACATGATGATGGGTATGACCATTTTCCTGATCGTGTCTTATGTGTATCCCAATGTGCTGCATTTAAGACCGTTGGAGTTTCCTAGGGAGAATGTGTTTACGGACGCGGTTCGGTGGCTGTATCGCACGGATACGCCGACCAATGTGCTTCCTAGTATCCATGTGTTTAACTCTCTGGCGATTCATATGTCACTGACTAATTGTGAGGCGCTTCGGGATAAGAAGGTCATTCGGTATGGTTCTTTGGTTCTGACCTTGCTGATCATCATGTCTACTATGTTTTTGAAGCAGCATTCTGTGATTGATGTTTGCTGTGGGGCTACATTGGCGCTGTTTGGGTATTTGTTTTTTTATCCGCAGAAGGCGGGGGAAGAAGCACGGGATGTGGCTGTAGAGAGATTTGGACGGAATAAACGCGGGAAACGCTACTAAAGATGAGAAAGACGCGAACCTCCAGGAATTGGAGGGCGCGTCTTTTTTTGTCCTATTAACTAAAAACGGGCGCTTCGCTGAAGCGAGCGCCCTGGGGATTGTTAATTAAAGCCGTAGAACTTCTGACAGATCTTGTAGGCGGCTACGGAGACACGGCGGCCGCCGCGGCCTGGGAGATTCATGAAGTTGCCCATAAGGCTGTGGCGAAGTTTTCCGTAGAGGACACGGTTGGTGGAGCGGATGTACTCGAGAAGCTCTTTTTTCTTATCGAGGGCTTCTTTGGTGCCGGAGCGGATCAGCATGATGGAGGAAATGGTGGTGATGATGTCCAGGTAGCTGATCATGTAGGCTCTTGCCCGCTTGTTCATGCTGCCGCAGCTTGTGTAGGAATTGACCATCAGCTTGTTTACGCGCAGCTGCTGGTCGATTCTGCGGATCATAACAGCCTCATTGACAGACTGGTCGTCACGTCCGATGAAGTAGCGGTAGAAATTGGTATCCAGGTAGTACATGTTCTGTACATATGGAAGTGGATCAAATGCAAAAATATTGTCTACATAGAAAGTGTGCTCTGGCAAAGTCAGATTGCACTCAAGGAGCAACTGGGTACGGTAGATCATGGAATGCATGAGAAGATATTTTCCTTTAGGCATATGTCCTACTTCGTTCCAGGTGAAGATATGGTTCACTGGCAGGCAATGGCGGTACTGCATGACCTTCTTGCGGGCTGCGCCCTGCTTCTCATATACAAAGTTGCTGATGAGAAGGTCTACGGTCTTTGAGCCCTTTACTAGGTCCTCCAGAGTTTTCAGGATTTCTTTGTAGGATTCCTCGTTTACCCAGTCATCGCTGTCTACTACCTTGAAATAGAGACCCTGGGCATTGTGGATACCGGTGTTTACGGCGCCGCCGTGGCCAAGGTTTGGCTGATGGATGGAGCGGACGATGTTCGGATATTTCTCCTGATACTGATCTGCGATCTCTGCAGTTCTGTCCTTGGAACCGTCATCGATTACAAGAATCTCTACTTCGTCTCCTCCCGGAAGAAGAGACTGGATACATTTCTCCATATAAGCTTCGGAATTGTAGCATGGAATTGCTATACTAAGTAATTTCATTGAATTTCCTCCTTCATGTACTTCGCATATGCGCCAAACGCGGAAGGGATGGCGTAGTTTCTCTCTGATTCTTTTTTATCTGCAAAAAGAATGCCTGGGGCGTGTGTCTGTTCTAAGGATGACACACGGATCAGGTATGCCTTCATTCGCCACTCAATGTGGGAAAAAATGTGCTTGGCATCTGGCAATTCTTCTATATATAAGGGCTCTGTGCCAAGGTCTTTTACATAGTCCAGGGCTTCCTCACGGCTTAAGTAGCCTTCTGTGTTGGGAAGCTCGTATAATCCGGCAAGAAGGCCTTTGGAAGGGCGTTTGCGGATTGCGGTACAGTTTCCATCCTGGATCACAAGGACTGTGCGCTCTTCTATGACTCGGGGCTTCTTCGGGGCCTTTACCGGATATTTTTCCATGGTTCCGTGAAGTCCTGCAAGGCAGTAATCCCGCACTGGACAAATCAGACATTTGGGCTGTCCGTTGGGGACGCACACCACTGCCCCAAGTTCCATCATAGCCTGATTGAAATCTCCTGGACGATCCACAGGAATAATTTCCTGGAGCGCTTTTTCTGTTTTCTTACGAAAGGCTGGCTTCGTAATGTCCTCGGAATCCTCTGTCATTCTGGTTACCACGCGGAAAACATTTCCATCTACAGCCGGCACGGGAATGCCGTAGGCAATGGAGGCAATGGCCCCCGCTGTATAACTCCCTATCCCCTTTAACGAGATAAGAAGGGAAAAGTCTTCAGGAAGTTTGCCATTATATTTTTCTACCATCTCCTGGGCTGCCAGCTGCATGTTGCGGACGCGGCTGTAATAGCCAAGGCCTTCCCACAGCTTGAGAAGCTTCTCCTGGGGACAGGCTGCCAGGGCTGGTATGTCAGGAAGCTCCCGGATAAATCGTTCAAAATAGGGCTTTACAGCTTCCACACGGGTTTGCTGGAGCATGATCTCGGACACCCAGGTGTAATAAGCGTTATGCTGATCACGCCAGGGCAGAATCCGCTTGTTCTCATCGTACCACCCAAGAAGAGGCTGTATAAACTCATCTGTCATTTTATTTCCTCCAAATTACTGCCATAGAATGGCACTAATCTCTTTCCAAACGGACAGGCACAGGGTCCTGGATCTCCATGCGGTCCGGTTCTACCAGACAGTCGTAAGCAAGAATGTGCACGCCTGCTTTCTGCGCCTTTTGTAAGGTTTCCCCGAATTCACGGTGGGTATCCCAGTTAGGCTCGAACCTTGTGACTCCTTTCATCTGGATTACCAGAAGAAGATATGCCTCGTAGCCGTCTTCCATGCAGCGAATCAGCTCTTCTACATGCTTCACGCCTCTTGCGGTAGGCGCATCTGGGAAACGCGCTACGTTATCAGCTTCCAGAGTTACTCCCTTCACTTCGATGAAAGCCTTTCTTCTGTCCGAGCAGGCGTAAAGGTCAAACCTGGAATTGCCGTAGGTTTTCTCAGGCGTCACCTGAACCTCTTCCGGGAAAAGATAACCTGCCTTTACCCATTCCAGCGCTGCTTTATTGGGAATCTGGGAATCCATGTTGATCAGGCGTCCGCTTTTATTGACGCAGACCAGATCGTAAGCTGTCTTTCTCGCCGGGTTGCCGCTCTTTTCCAAAAAGACCTGCGCCCCTGGGACCAGAAGCTCCTTACATCTGCCTGTGTTCTTTACATGAACCGTCTCGATCTGCCCGCCAATCTCCACATGGGCAATAAACCGATTGGGACGGTCAAGAAAACGGCCTTCTGTAATATTTTCGTATTTCATGATTCACCTCGCGTTACTGTCTGACATGTAATCTGATCCTGCCAAAAAACTGACCAACAGGTCAAAAACAGTAACTGACTTTCTTATCATAACATAAAATCCGCAAAAAGCCAGCTAAAAATTATCTAAATAAAAACATTGCATTTTTTAAACTTCCTATATAAAATGAAATCAGTGTAAAAACACCAGAAAGGACTAAAGACCTCTAATGGACAGTATTATTTTTGACGTTGACGGTACTATATGGAATTCCACAGATGTTGTGGCGCAGGCCTGGAATGAAGTTTTGGAGAAAGAAAAGATTGACATCCGGGTGACGGCAGATCAGCTGAAGGGGCTTTTCGGAAGACTGCTTCCGGATATTGCGAAAGCGATTCTTCCCGATCAGACAGAGGCTGAGCAGCTTCGGATCATTGACCTTTGCTGCCATGCAGAGCATGAACTTTTGAGAGAAAAAGGGGCGCCGGTTTATGAAGGGCTTGAAGATACCCTGAGGGAACTGAGCAAGCGCTATCCACTTTTTGTGGTCAGCAACTGCCAGGCTGGATATATTGAGCTTGTATTTGAAAAAACAGGGCTTGGAAAGTATTTCACAGGACATCTCTGCCCGGGGGATACAGGCGAGGCTAAGGCTGCCAATATCCAGACAATTGCGAAAAAATATGAGCTGAAGGCACCTGTCTATGTGGGTGATACCTTCGGGGATTACCAGGCCTGTCAGGAGGCGGAAGTGCCATTTGTATTTGCCTCTTATGGCTTTGGGCAGGTGGATACACCGGATTATGTGATTGAGAAGCCGATGGATCTGCTGACATTATTCTGATTTTTCCAGAATAATGTCAGCTTGCAATTTTTTTGCCAAAGGATACTTCTAACAAAGTTTCCATTTTCATCACTACTTTTTGAAAAAAGTATTTCTGGCTGAAGTACTCTTTCGTTGCTTTCCACTATCTATCATGACTATGGACAACTGTACTTTCTACAAAAGAACAAGCGCCTGCATCCAACTTTTCCCGAGATGCAGGCGCTTTTACGTTTTATTTCTTACATTTCTTACGAATCAGAACTACCATAGCGATGAAGATGACAATTACCAGTACCAGGTAAATAATATCATACACATAGCTCTTGATCAGCATATCCAGTCCGGTGAGAACTCCGAAAATGAGTAATGTCACACCGGAAATCAGCTGAATCTTTTTCTCGTCGTAAAGTCTCTTACGCTCGGCGGCATTTCCGCCTTTCATCAGAATATCTCCATGACCGGTAAGAAGCATTACTCCCATTACAAGAGCTGCTACAGTCAGGATCAAATCAAAGGAATCCATATTCATAGTAACTTATTCTCCACTTCTTTTGTTATCAATTAGTAAAAGCAAACAATCGGCACATTGGTATCAATAATGCTGTATAAGGTTGCTGCTGCATCCAGCGGCATGTTGATACATCCGTGGGAGCCTGCATAGGTGTAGCGGTCTCCTCCGAAGTAAGCCTGCCAGGTAGCATCGTGGAAGCCGATTCCTCCATTGAACGGCATCCAGTAGGTAACCGAAGTCTCATATTCATAAGTGCCGTCCGGCTTCTTCGCACCGCGGAGCACATCCGGGCTCTTCTTGTAATACAGGGTGAAAATTCCCGGAGGGGTTGCTCTGTCATCGTAACGGATATCACCGGAAACAATGTCAGAATCAAAAATGATGCTGCCACCCTGGTAATAATACATGTGCTGGCTGCTCAGATCCACCTCAATATAAGTGCTTCCAATATCATTGTAGCCGTAGGCATTGGCTCTCATGGAATAAACAGGCTCACGGGTAGTCTGTGTTCCAGTACGGATTTCTTCCGTCAGCTGTGCAGCCTCTGCGTCCTGGTCAATCTTCCAGCCGTATGCAGAACCATATACAGAAACGGTTCTGCCGCTTGTGGTATTGAAAGAACGGGTAGTTCCTACCGTATTGTGCTCGCTTGCCAGCTGTGCCACGAAGTCCTTCACATGCTGGGTAAAGGATGCGTCATCCTGTACCAGCTGTCCCTTCTCGTCAAACTGCAGCCAGTTCTTCAGTGTGCTTCCGTCAAGGGTCACCGTCTGATCACCAAAAGTGTAGGTGATGCTCGCCTTGGTGTAGTTGTTATAAGCATCTCTTGTTGCCTGAAGCGTGGAATCCTCACTGGTCACGGCTGCCACTGCATACACATCCGGCGTGCTGCCAAGATCAATGCTGGTCTGGCTGCCGGAAATGGCTGCATCTAATGCCTTATAGGCTTCCTTCACCTTCAGCTTGCTTCCCTCAGTCTCCGGAACAATGGTAAATTCATCCCCATTCATTGCCACATAGGCATTCTCCGGCTCCACCTGATTCTCCGGCTGGGCACAGTTCAGGGCTTTCACCTCATTCTGGAGAAGAGTCTTATCAAAGGTTACATTCTCCTGTGTGTTGTAGCTTCTTGTCTCCATAAAGCCGCGCACCCACTCATAAGGCTTCTGCTGCTTCAGAAGGTTCAGTACCTCACCGTCAGACATGTACTGGTAGCCAATTTGGCTTCCGCTGATAGTCTGAGGATCCTGATTTCTGGAAGTTACCTCAATGGAATAAGCCTCCACTGTGCTGGCAATTGCCTGCTCCACCTCATAGGCAGTCTTGTTGGAACAGTCGATCCCATTGATATAGGTTCCTTCGAAAAAGCGGTCCGCATAATAATAGGTCACTGCACCATATGCACAGCCTGCTGTCACTGCGAGAATGGCCGCAATAATTCCGGTCACCTTCAGGCCTTTATGCTTCTTTTTCTGGATGGGAACGATTTTCTCGTCCAGCTCTTCTTCAGAAATAGGAACATAGGCAATCTTGGTAGGTCTAGCGGAACGAGATGCGGGGCGGGCGCTCTGTTTCTGAGTACTTTCTTTCTTCTCCCTGCGGCTTCTCTTCCGACCGGACCTTGTGGAAAATTCTTCTACCTGAAGCTCACGCTCCTGTGGGACATCTGATTCATCATCATAGGAATCATCTTCCTCATCAAACTCTTCAGACTCCTCCTCGTCATCGTCCGCTTCAGACTCCTCCTCAAATTCATCTGAATACTCCGAATCGTATTCCTCTTCCTCCGGATATTCTTCCTCGTAATCCTCTTCTGCGGAGTCCTCCTGATCATCGGCCTCATCTGTGTCATCCCAGGAATCGAAATCCCCATCCTCAGATGACTGCGTATCCTCTTCATCAAAAAAATCTGCCCCATGGAACTCATCATCCAGATCCACTTCCAGGTCTGCCATGGCGGCATCTATTTTATCTTCGAAACCTCCCGGGCCTCTCTGAGTACGCTTTTCGTCCTTACTCATGTATAAATTTCTCCTCTAAAAAAACACCGTTGTAACAAAGTCCCGCCGCTTCACAGCGAAACCTTATTCTATTATAACATATATTTTCCAAATTGCATCTTAAAATGTATATTTCCTCTGTCTTTTACACAAACTTTTGCAACGTAAAAGAAATATTCTTCCCCAAAGACAGAAAAAATGTGCCAAATGGAAAAATGTTACAAAATTCCATCTGACACATCTATCTTATTATATTCTGTATGTATGCCTGTAATCCTTATTTTTCCTGTGTTTCCAGATTTACAGGCACGATTCGCGCTCTGTACCCGGCAGCACACTGTAATGAAACGTCTAACCTTACAGGCACAGTTTTTTCTTCATATCCTTCATCACATAGAAGTAAAGAACAATCAGAAGCACGGTGGCAACCACCCATGCAAACGGACTTGCCATGCACGCCATGGTGTAGCTCTTTTTATTCGCTGCAATAACAGCCATCACGCCTCTTCCTACAAGCTCAGCCACACCGGAAAGCATAGGCAGAAGGCCGTAGCCCATTCCCTGGAAGCCGTTGCGGTAGCAGTTTACCACATACAGCGGAACCAGGAACATTCCCACGCACCGGAGGTAGGTATCCACCATAGGAATGACCACATCTGCATTATCTGAAATAAACAGATAAGAGAAGTATTTGCCTGCGAAGAAAAGAATGAAGCCTGCAATTACCGCATACGCGCATCCGATTACGTCCGTCGCCCTAAAGCCCTGACGTACACGGTCCAGCTTTCCGGCTCCAATATTCTGTGCATTGTATGTAGAGATTGTAGTTCCAATGGCAACAAATGCCTGTGTGAAAATACACTCGATCTTGTTTCCGGCGGTAAAGGCTGCGACTGCATAAGATCCCAGAATATTCAGGGAGCTCTGTACCATCATGGTTCCAATGGCTGTAATGGAATACTGAAGGCCCATTGGGATTCCCACGCTGATCTGCTTCGCGGCAATGTCTTTGTTAAAATGCCAGTCTTCTCTTTTCATGCGAAGCTCCGGAACAGCTTTCCAGATGTAGACCAGGCAGAGAAGTCCGGACACTCCCTGGGAAATAACCGTTGCCCATGCAGCTCCCGGCGCACCCCAGTGGAAAAAGATAATGAACACAAGGTCCAATACAATATTAAGGCCTGCTGCCAAAATCAGGAAATACAGCGGTGTCTTGCTGTTGCCAAGAGCCCTGAGGACACTGGACACCAGGTTGTAGAGCACCTGGGTAAAAATTCCGGCACAGATGATCATAATGTAGCCATATGCCCCGTCAAAAATATCCTCCGGTGTATGCATGAAAACCAGCAGTCTGTGCATTCCCAGCATGCTGACCGCCGTCATGATCACCGCGATCACGGCGGAAAGAATGGCTGCATTGCCAACTGTCTTCCGCATCTCATCCATTCTTCCTGCCCCAAATTTCTGGGAGGTAAGTACGGTAAATCCTGTGGTCAGTCCCATCAGAAAACCAATGATCAGAAAGGTGATGGTACCTGTGGCTCCTACCGCCGCCAATCCCTTGGTACCTACAAACTTTCCTACTATAACCGCATCCGCCATACTGTAAAGCTGCTGAAATACATTACCGATAAAAACAGGAATGGTGAAATTCAGCAGCATTTTCATGGGCTTTCCCACAGTCATATCTGTCTGCATTTTAAGTTTTCCTCCATAAGAAAAAATATCGTTTGAGAGCGATTATAGGCGAAATACCACTTACTTTCAAGCCCCTATTTTAAGAAATTTAAAAATTTTTCCAGGATGCTTTTTGAGGACAAAAAGGTGCAGCCCCTATAGGAAGCTGCACCCTGTTTTCACACAATATTCCATAACTGTCCAGCATCTGGACAGCTGCTGCAATTTTATTTATTTCTCAACAAGAAGAGACTTGCCTGTCATCTCTGTCGGCTGCTCCATGCCCATAAGCTGGATCAGGGTCGGGATGATGTCTGCAAGGCATCCGTTCTCACGAAGTGTGTATTTCGGATCTGCGTTTACAAGAATGAATGGAACCGGGTTGGTGGTATGAGCAGTGTATGGCTCGCCTGTCTCATAGTCAACCAGCTGCTCTGCATTACCGTGGTCAGCACAGATGAACATCTGTCCGTCAACCTCTTTGAGAGCCTCAACAGCCTTGCCTACGCACTCATCAACAGCCTCAACAGCCTTGATTGCTGCTGCCTCAACACCAGTATGTCCAACCATATCCGGGTTCGCGAAGTTGATGATGATCACGTCGTATTTCTCAGATTTAATTGCTGCTACAAGCTTCTCACAAACCTCTGGAGCGCTCATCTCAGGCTGAAGGTCATAGGTCGGAACCTTCGGGGACTTCACAAGGATTCTGTCCTCTCCCTTGTTCGGCTCCTCAACGCCGCCGTTGAAGAAGAAGGTTACGTGCGCATATTTCTCAGTCTCAGCGATACGTGCCTGAGTCATGTTGTGAGCTGCAAGGTACTCGCCGAATGTGTTGTGAAGCTGAACCTTGTGGAATGCTACCAGCTTATTGCCGATGGTATCGTCATAATCTGTGAAGCATACATATGTGAGGTCCAGTCTCTTCTCTCTTGCAAAGCCTGTGAAAGCATCATCGCAGAAAGCTCTGGTGATCTCACGTGCACGGTCAGGACGGAAGTTGAAGAATACAACAGAGTCCTTATCAGAAACAACAGCTACCGGCTTGCCGTCCTTCTCGATTACAGTCGGAAGAACGAACTCGTCTGTCTTGCCGTCATCATAGGAAGCCTGTACAGCCTCAGCTGCATCTGTTCCCTTAACGCCCTCGCCCTTGGTAAGTGCGTTGTAAGCAAGCTCAACACGATCCCAGCGGTTGTCACGGTCCATTGCATAGTAACGTCCGGAAACAACACCAATCTCACCTACGCCAAGCTCATCCATCTTTGCCTGAAGCTGCTGGATATATCCTTTTCCGGATGCCGGAGGTGTGTCACGGCCGTCAAGGAAGCAGTGTACGTAAACTTTCTTAAGTCCTTCATTCTTCGCCATCTGAAGAAGTCCGAAAAGATGGGTGATGTGGCTGTGAACACCTCCATCAGAAAGAAGTCCCATAAAATGAATTGCAGAATCATTTTCTTTGGCATTCTTCATTGCTGTAAGAAGTGCCTCATTCTTAAAGAAATCACCGTCCTGGATCTCTTTGGTGATTCTGGTAAGCTCCTGGTATACGATACGGCCTGCGCCCATGTTCATATGTCCTACCTCAGAGTTACCCATCTGGCCCTCTGGAAGACCTACAGCCAGTCCGCTTGCGTTACCTTTTACAAAAGGATACTCAGCCATCAGCTTGTCCATGACAGGGGTATTTGCTTCATAAACAGCGTTAGCGTCATGTCTGTCATTCAGGCCGTATCCATCAAGAATCATTAAAACCGTTGGTTTCTTGCTCATAATGTTCTCCTTTATGCGATTAAAAATTTCCCGGCTGCTGATCCCCTGGGAAACAGCAGCTTTTCTTTTGTTTGTTACTCCTTATATATAGTATCAAAAATCTGGAATTTTTCAATCACAATTTTTCAAAATTTTATTTTCCGTAAACGCGGATTGTCTTGGAAATACGCTTTACAGAGGATTTATTGGAAAGTTCCTGGACTGCGGTCTTGAAATCGCCTTCCCGTACCTTGGCTGTGATCACAACAACCTCTGCAAGATGGTCGTCCTGGCTCTGGCTGTCGCGCTGGATGATCTGGGCAATGCTTACGTGATATTTGGCAAAAACCTCTGTCATCTCAGCAAGCACACCGCAGCGATCCTCCACATGGAGGCGAAGGAAATAACGGTTGTAAGTATCTTCCATTCTTTTTACAGGAAGCTGTTTATAGCAGGTACATCCAATGCGTCCGCAGCAATTTGCCACTATATTTCTTACAATGTCGAAAATATCGCCCACTACAGCACTGGCTGTGGGAAGCTCACCAGCACCTCTGCCGAAGAACATAGCGTCCTCTACCGCGTCACCGTGAACAAAAACTGCATTATAGGAATCATTTACCGTTGCAAGCGGATGGTCGTTTGGAATCAGCATCGGGCAAACGTAAGCCTCTACCCCGGTGTCTGTGTTGCGTGCAACGCCAAGAAGCTTGATAGCACAGCCCATTTCTTTGGCATAGCGAATATCCTTGGCGGAAATCTTGGTGATTCCTTCAATATAAACGTCATCAAATACCACTCTGGAATTAAAAGCTACGCTGGCAAGAATGGCCACCTTACGACCTGCATCCAATCCGTCAATATCTGCTGTCGGATCTGCCTCTGCATATCCAAGCTTGGCGGCAAGTGCCAGGGCATCCTTAAATTCCATGTTGTCCTGGGACATTTTGGTGAGAATGAAGTTGGTGGTTCCGTTTACAATTCCCATAACCTCACTCATATGATTGCCTGCAAGACACTGCTTCAGAGGACGGATAATGGGGATTCCGCCTGCCACAGCTGCCTCAAAAAGCAGATCCACATGGGAAGCTTTAGCTGCGTCCAGAAGCTCTTTTCCATGGACTGCGATCAGATCCTTATTGGCCGTTACCACATGCTTGCCTGCATGAAGAGCGTCCAGGATATAAGTACGTGCGGGCTCAATTCCGCCGATCAACTCAATCACAATGTCAATAGAAGGATCCTGCTTGATCTCTTCCCAGCTGTTTGTAAGCATTGCAGGATCGTCTACCTTCGCAGCTGCCTTTTCCAGATTTCGAACCAGGATCTTACGGATCTTGACCTTGCAGCCGATCTTGGTTGTCATCTCCTCTTCCTGGCCTTTCAGAACCTTGTAAACTCCGGTTCCAACTGTTCCAAGCCCCAAAAGGGCCGCTTTTATCACTTTTTCTTCCATGGGGAACTCCCTTCTTTATATAGGATTCTGTAATCATTAAACGTCAGCGTGAAAAAGACAGTTGTCTTTCGTACATTAACATTTCACTGTGTGATTCCTATACTATGGCAGAATGTGGAATTTGTCAAGATGGGGATTCGGAGAAAAAACAGAAGTAACGATGTGTTTTCCGGTTATTGCTTCTCTTCCAGCTCCTCCAGCTGCTTCTTCAGCTTCCTGATATAGTGAAATCCGGCACATAGGGTTACGGAAATGGCTATGGACAAAATGGCTGCCAGGATCACATACGCAGTTGTTCCAGCTCCGGCTACCATACAGTAAAACAGGCATCCTGCCAGAAGTCCTGCAAACACCACTTCAATTCCCGTCTCCAATACTTTCTTCAATGCTTCTCCCTCCCTTTTAGGGTCTTTATAACGACCCTATGATATTTTTAATTTTACCCCGATAATAGACATATATCAAGTACAAATTGTTCATAAATAGGAGTAGATCCTGGCTGCAGATTCGGGTTTGTTCGCTGCCTGACTGCTGCTTTGAACAATCGCAGTTATGGGGTTTGATCATGATAAAATATGACAGGTTGTGGAAAACCATGGAAGAACGTCATATTTCCCAGTATGACCTTTATACGTATTACGAGGTGAGCAAAAGTCTGCTGCATAAGTTCCGCAAGAATGAGAACATTGAGATTTTTACCCTTGACCGTATCTGCACCATTCTGGAATGCAACATTGAGGATATTGTGGAGCATGTGCCGGATGAGCAGTACACGCAATATGTAAAAATGCAGAGGAAAGCGGCGGCTGCCGATCACAGCCGGGCTTCTAGGAAAAAAGAGTACGGGGAGACGCCTTCCGAAAAATAAAATATTCGAGAACATAACGCCGATCATCCAAAAATGTGTATGATTTTTATATACACAGATATTTGTTATTGTATTCTTTTGTAGAACAGTTTGTACTTTTCCTTTTACGTTGTTATATAAAAACACCGCCAGAAATTTCCCGGTTCTATCCGGTCATTTCTCTGACGGTGTTTTGTATTTCGTATGCTTATTCTACTTCTTCCGGTTCCATGCTGAGCTTGTGCTCAACTTCCGGTCCAATGTCGTATTTCTGTCTGTATTCCTTGAAATAGCTGTAGTATTCAAGGCTGTCAGTGGGATAAATCTTGGAGTTATGGATGTGAATATCTGTCGTTTCATCATCACTCTTCATAAGCGCGGTCATGGCACTTGCACAATGGGACGCAATACGGCCGAAGCTGTTCAGGATATCACTGAATACAGTTCCCTCTTCCAGACCGCATTTGCCCTGGCTGAGACGCTCTGCATGGCGCATTTTCAGCTCATCGCAAAGTCTGGTGATTACCACGCCAAGAGGCGCAACGCGCTGTGCGGCTTCCTTGTCATCATTCATGAAAGCAGTGCAGGTGATATTGATTTCCTCACGGACTGCGTCCATAACTACATTCAGCTCATCCCATGCGGTCTGAGAGAAGGTAGTGTGGTTATCATGCATTTCATTAGACATATGCGCGATATAGGAAGCATGGTCTCCGATTCGCTCAAAGTCATTGATGGTATGCAGATAAAGGGAGGTCTGACGAGTCTGGGCTGTGTTCATCTCACGCTTGGTAAGCTGAATCAGGTATTCCCCAAGACGGCTCTCATATTTGTCGATCAGGTCTTCTTTCCGCTGTACCTTATCGTATTTATCCTGCTGGTAATCGTTCAGAAGGTTCATGGCTCTGTTCACATTCTTCCGAAGCTTCTTCGCCATGCCGTTCATTGCACGATGGCACTGGCCAATAGCAAGTGCAGGATAGTTAAGCAGACGCTCTTCCAGAAGATCGAAGTCTGCCTCGTCTTCCAGCTCCTCTGCACTGTCCTTTACCAGGTAGCATACAAGCTGCTCGATCTTCGGTATGAATGGGAACAGTACAACGACAGTTGCCACACGGAATACCGTATTCAGAAGGGCAATGAATACAGGCGACATGATCATATCCATAAATCCAAAGTGAACGATGGCATTCGCTGTGTAGAAAATAATGGACCACAGGATCAGGCCAAACAGGTCGTTCAGCAGATATACAAGGGCAGTTCTTTTACCATTCTTGTTGGCTCCAACTGCGGAGATCAGTACTGGACAGGCAGCTCCAACGCCGATACCAAGAACGATTGGAAATGCACTTGCAAAGGTAAGGATTCCGGTTACGGAAAGTGCCTGGAGCACACCGACGGTAGCGGATGCACTCTGGAGCACTGCGGTAAACGCAATACCTACCAGGATACCTGCAATGGGGTTGGAAAACATTGTCAGCATGTTGATGAAGACAGGGCTTTCACGAAGCGGGGAAACGGCACCGCTCATCATCTGCATTCCGTTCATCAAAATGGCAAAGCCCAGCATAATATTTCCGATATTTCTGTGTACGGATCTCTTACAGAATGTACGAAGAATAATACCGATCACAGCTACGACTGCTGAGATAGTAGCTGTGGAAAGGATGCTTGCAATTCCACCGGAGCCCTGGATGTAGGACAGACACAAAATCCATCCTGTGATACTGGTTCCGATATTTGCGCCCATGATAATACCAATTGCCTGTTTCAGCTTCATCATACCGGAGTTTACAAAACCGATAACCATAACCGTTGTGGCAGATGAAGACTGGATCACACTTGTAACACCGGTTCCAAGTGCAACACCCTTCAGCGGGGTATTTGTCATCTTGTAAAGGAAAGCTTCCAGCTTATTGCCGGCAACGGATTTCAGTCCGTCTCCCATCAATGACATTCCAAATAAGAAAAACGATACTCCGCATAGCAAAGATAAAACCATTGAAAAAATTGCCATGTTTTACTCCTCTGTTGTCGCTTCCCTCTCTGCTCCTTCGCATGAGTGCGACCTTTCTTCTCAAGTATTTTGTTTTCTATTAACGTGGATTTTTCTCAATTTTTACATATCCTTAACTATTATGCCATAATCATAAGCTGATTACAATATTGGATTGATCTTAAAGCGTAATTTTTTATGCCTGGAAAAAATGTATTTTGGGTAAAATTAGCTAAAAGTTCCTTACTGTATCAAAACAAAAACGCCATAAAACGCTCCCGGCAGAACCGGAATAGCGAATTATGGCGTCTTCAACGCTTGGACACTTGTAAGATATAGATATCTTACTATTATTTAAAGAGATACGAATCTAGGTTATTTGTTGTAGTTTACGATGTCGCCGAACTCAGCTTTGAGGGAAGCACCGCCAACAAGACCGCCGTCGATATCTGCCTGAGCAAATAATTCCGGAGCAGTTTTAGCGTTTACAGATCCGCCGTACTGGATGCGGATTGCAGCTGCTGTAGCCTCATCGTAGATTTCAGCGATGCAAGCACGGATTCCTGCGCAAACTTCCTGAGCCTGCTCAGTTGTAGCTGTTTTACCGGTTCCGATAGCCCAGATTGGCTCGTAAGCGATAACGGCTGTTTTAGCCTGATCAGCTGTAACATTCTGGAAACCAACTTTAACCTGCTGACGGATGAAGTCCATAGTTACGCCCTGCTCTCTCTGAGCAAGAGTCTCACCACAGCACATGATCGGAGTGATGCCGTGCTCGAATGCTTTAAGCATTTTCTTGTTTACGGTCTCACTTGTCTCAGCGAAGTACTCTCTTCTCTCGGAATGTCCGAGAACTACATATTTAACACCAGCATCTGTGAGCATGTTCGGGGAAATCTCGCCTGTGAAAGCACCTTTCTCCTCGAAGTACATGTTCTCAGCACCAACCTGGATGTTGGATCCTTTTGCAGCCTCAACAACTGGAAGGATATCGATAGCCGGTACGCAGAATACTACGTCAACGTCTTCGTTTGCTACTAATGGTTTTAAGGTTTCTACTAATTTAACTGCCTCACTTGGAGTCATGTTCATTTTCCAGTTTCCGGCAATAATTTTCTTTCTAGACATTATTATATAATCTCCTTTATTTTTCGGAATCACCATGTGCACTAAATTCAAGCTTCACCTTCGGTTCGCTTTCATTAAGTGGTCAGGTGGGCTTTCATACTAAATTCGGTCTGCGCCTGTGGCTTGCCCTCATTAAGTATGGGGTGCCTATTTATCATTAGCTGCTGCTACACCCGGAAGCTCTTTTCCTTCCAGGAACTCAAGGGATGCACCGCCACCTGTGGAGATGTGGGTCATCTTGTCGCCATAGCCAAGGATATTAACTGCTGCTGCAGAATCACCGCCGCCGATGATGGTTGTAGCGTCTGTATCAGCAAGTGCCTTAGCAACAGCTTCTGTACCATGAGCAAAGTTCGGCATCTCGAAGCAGCCCATCGGTCCGTTCCAAACAACAGTCTTAGCATCTTTCACAGCGTCAGCGAAAATCTTCTCTGTCTCTGGTCCGATATCCATTCCTTCCCATCCGTCCGGAATCTCACCACGTTTTACAACCTGGATATTGCAGTCGTTGGAGAAGTTGTCACCGATTCTGTTATCTACAGGAAGAAGAAGCTTAACGCCCTTATCCTCTGCTTTCTTCATCATGTCTAATGCATACTGAAGATAATCATCCTCGCAAAGAGAGGTTCCGATGTGTCCGCCAAGTGCCTTGGAGAATGTGTAGGACATTCCGCCGCCGATGATCAGAGTATCAACCTTGTCAAGAAGGTTGTTGATAACAGAGATCTTGCTGGAAACCTTAGCTCCGCCAAGGATTGCAACGAATGGTCTCTCCGGGTTGTTTACAGCGTTTCCGAGGAAATCGATTTCTTTCTGCATCAGATATCCAACAACAGCTGTATCTACATATTTGGTAACGCCAACGTTAGAGCAGTGTGCTCTGTGAGCGGTACCGAATGCGTCGTTTACAAATACATCGCAAAGAGAAGCAAGTTCCTTGCTGAACTCATCACCGTTCTTAGTCTCTTCTGCACGGTAACGTGTATTCTCAAGAAGAATAACATCTCCGTCTTTCATCTCTGCTACTGCAGCTTTTGCGTTTGGTCCTACAACTTCCGGATCAGCAGCGAATTTAACTTCCTGTCCGAGAAGCTCTGTGAGACGTTTTGCAACAGGTGCAAGAGATAACTCAGGCTTCGGCTCTCCCTTCGGTTTTCCAAGGTGGGAGCAAAGTATAATCTTTCCACCATCTGCGATCAGCTTCTTGATTGTAGGAAGAGCTGCTACCAGACGGTTCTCATCTGTAATTTTGCCGTCCTGCAGAGGTACATTAAAGTCGCATCTTACGAGGACTTTTTTGCCTTTTACGTTGATGTCATCAACAGATTTTTTATTCAGCATCTTGTTATGCCTCCTTATTATAAATTAACTTTATACAGACAAAAGGGTCCGGTCCTATTCAGACCGGACCCTTCTCTGAGTCTTATTCATATACTGCAGAACCGCGTAGGCAGCCTGTCAGCATCCGAACCCTACTCGTCTTCTGATTAAGCGTTCAGAAGTTTGCCAAAGTGTTTGATTGTACGAACCATCTGGCTTGTGTAGGAGTTCTCATTGTCATACCAGGAAACAACCTGAACCTCTGTTGTGCCATTCTCAAGTGGAAGAACCATTGTCTGAGTAGCATCGAACAGGGAACCAAATCTCATACCAACGATATCGCTGGAAACGATCTCGTCCTCGTTGTATCCGAAGGACTCGTTGGAAGCTGCTTTCATAGCTGCGTTGATCTGCTCTTTTGTAACATTTCCTTCAACAACTGCTGTAAGGATTGTTGTAGAACCTGTTGGGGTTGGAACACGCTGTGCGGAACCGATAAGTTTTCCGTTCAGTTCTGGGATAACAAGACCGATTGCTTTAGCAGCACCTGTGCTGTTCGGAACGATGTTAACTGCAGCTGCACGGGATCTTCTCAGATCGCCTTTTCTCTGCGGTCCGTCAAGTGTCATCTGATCGCCTGTGTAAGCGTGGATTGTGCACATGATACCGGATTTGATTGCAGCAAGGTCATTAAGAGCTTTAGCCATTGGAGCTAAGCAGTTTGTTGTACAGGAAGCTGCGGAAATGATGTGATCCTCTTTTGTAAGAGTCTCATGGTTTACATTGTAAACGATTGTCTTAAGGTCGTTTCCAGCCGGAGCGGAAATGATAACGTGTTTAGCACCTGCATCGATATGAGCCTGAGCTTTGTCTTTGGATGTATAGAATCCAGTACACTCAAGAACTACGTCTACACCGATCTCTCCCCATGGAAGCTCAGCAGCGTTAGCTTTTGCATAAATTTTGATTTCTTTTCCGTCAACTGTGATGGAATCCTCGCCAGCTACAACTGTATCTGCAAGAGCGTATCTTCCCTGAGTTGAGTCATATTTTAATAAGTGAGCGAGCATTTTAGGAGATGTTAAGTCGTTGATAGCAACGATCTCAAATCCTTCTGCACCAAACATCTGACGGAATGCAAGACGTCCAATACGTCCAAAACCATTAATTGCAACTTTTACTGCCATGATAAATTCCTCCTATGAATTAAATGGTAAAAATTATGTGAATGCTTCAATCTTTGTGAAAGAAACATCAACCTATAGCGTATTGTACCTAATTCTGAACAAAAATTCAAGTCCATTTTCAAAAAAATAACAGGCAAATTGCCACAAATATCCCCTAATATGGTATACTCCTTTTAAATGGTCCGGCAGTGTCCCTTTTATGACACTGGGGCCGCTTTTATCCGCACTTTTTTTCCTTTTTTCATACAGAAAGGGAGCCTATTTTTTACAAATTCAAGGAGGACATCATGAACATACAGCAAAAATCTCCGTCGATTTTGTGGGACTGCCACATGCACTCATCATTTTCCGCTGATTCTGACACTCCCACTGAGGATATGATACGCAGATCCATCGCACTTGGTCTTGAAGGGATCTGTTTCACCGAGCATCTGGACCCGGACTATCCCCCCACTCCCGATGACCTGGAATTCTCCCTTGATCTTCCGGCTTACTATAAGCGGCTTATGGAGCTAAAGGAAGCTTATAAGGATCAGATCAGCATCCGTTTTGGAATTGAGATCGGCCTGCAGCTTCATCTTGGCGAATATTTTCACAATCTTTTGAGGAAATATCCTTTTGATTTCGTGATCGGTTCCTCCCATCTGGTTCACGGCGCAGATCCCTATTACCCGGAATTTTTCCAGGGCAGGGAGGAAGAACAGGCTTACAGGGAATATTTCGAATCCATTCTGGAAAATCTTTCTGCTTTTGATGAGGTGGATACTTACGGGCATCTGGATTACATTGTCCGTTACGGTCCGAACCAGAACCGTTTCTATTCTTATGAGAAATACCAGGATATTTTGGAAGCGATCCTGAAAAAGCTGATTGAGAAAAATGTGGGACTTGAGGTGAATACCGGAGGCTACCACTATGGCCTTGGAGAACCGAATCCCTGCACTGCCATTATCCGCCGATATAAAGAGCTGGGTGGTGAAATCATCACCATCGGTGCTGACGCCCATGCACCGGAGAAAATTGGGTATGACTTTGACAGGGCTGCGCAGGTGCTGAAAGAATGCGGGTTTGAATATTATACGGTTTTTAAAGAGAGGAAACCGGAATTTATCAGGCTGTGAATGCTTTCTGCAAAATGTTTGATGTTTGCCACAGAATGCGTATGAAAAAAGAAGCCGCACCCCGCGACTTCTTTTTTTACATATTCGTAATCCAGGCTATTGCCCAGAACTTATTCTTAGCTGTCATCCGGGACTTTTACAGTAATTATTTCTGCACTTTTTCCAGAAACAGTGCAATAAACCCTTTCTTTTCCCGCTCATGTGCCTTGTCATACAGAGAGCGGCACCATTCGGTGATAACTTCGATCACGACCGGGGAGAAAGTCATCAGTATGAATACCAGGATGATCATTCCGAATTCCAGGGAGCCAAGTGCCAGCAGGTTCTGCACGCATACGGCTGCAAAGAAGAAAATAAACTGCATGCCGTAGATAATAATCTTGCGGTATCGGCTAAGGGGCGCATACACGGTCTTAAGGGCTGCCATGTAGTTCCAGCCGGTTACCAGGAAACATGCGGTGCTAAGCATGACGTTGCTGTGGTACACATTCTGGCAGACCAGCATGATGGTGAATACACAGCCTGTGATGGTCACTGCTGCAGGGAATGCATTCATAAATACGTAGCGCAGGAAGCCGCTTTCAATCTTGTTGAAGTTGTTTTCCTGAGCCAGAAGGAAGGTGGGAATTCCCACTGCACAGGCACTGATCAGGGACATCTGGATAGGCTCGAAGGGATAGCTCTCGCCCCAGAAAATAGTGATCAGGCAAAGCAGTGCGGAAAAAATAGTCTTGATCAGGAACATGGATGCCGCAGTACGGATGTTGTTGACAACGCGGCGGCCCTGGTTCACGATCTCCGGCATAGCCGCAAAGTTGGAATCCATCAGCACCACGTTGGCAATGTTCTTGGCAGCGTCGCTTCCCTCTGCCATAACCACACTACAGTCCGCTTCTTTCAGTGCCAGAACATCGTTGACGCCATCGCCTGTCATGGCAACGGTATGCTTCTGTTTCTGAAGGGCGAGCACCATTTCCTTCTTCTGCTGCGGAGTCACACGACCGAATACAGAACACTCTGCAACGGCACGCTCCATATCCTCCGGTGTGGTAATGGTTGTGGCATCAATATAGCGGTCTGCATTTTCCAGACCGGCTTTTTTCGCAATGGCGGAAACGGTCACAGGATCATCACCGGAAATTACTTTCAAGTCCACGCCCTGGTCTTTGAAAAATGCAAGCGTCTCAGGAGCATTGTCTCGGATAATATCGGTGATCATAAACAGCGCTACCGGCTTCAGGCCAGCAGGCAGCTCATTCTCCTGATTCAGGTTCGGGCTGTGGGCCAGTACCAGAACACGCAGGCCTTCTTTTCCATATGCAGCGCACTGGCGGATCAGGTCTTCGTTTCCTTCCGGGAAAAGGAACTGGGCAGCGCCCATCAGGTAAGTTCCCTTTTCTTTGAAAGCTACACCGCTGTATTTACGGTCAGATGAGAACGGGATGCAGTGGTCTACGGTCATGTCCGTTCTTCTGGAGAAACGCTTGTGGAGGGCATCTGCGGTGGCATTCTTGTCCTTCAGCACAGACATCATGTTCGCCATGACGCGCTCGATCTCGTTCATGGTCATCTCTGGCTGGGGAGTCTCCACTGCCTGCAAAGCGGTTCCAGACTGAGGAGCCTCTTCCGATGTAATTCCTGCTTCCGCAGCTGCCAGTTCTGGCTGACATCCAGCATCAGGCTTCCCCTCTGCATCCGATATATTTGCCTCATTAAACGCCCCGGCTGCATCCGCATTTCTCTGTGCCGCAGCTTTCCTCTCCATCCCTTCCACATAAGGCTGCACTTGCTCCACACACATGGTTCCTGCGGTGATCGTACCCGTCTTATCCAGGCAAAGGGTATCCACTCTTGCCAGAGTTTCAATACAATATAATTCCTGCACCAGGGTGTTCTTCCGGGTCAGGGCAAGAGCTCCCAGGGTCAAAGCCACACTGGTAAGCAGCACCAGTCCCTCCGGGATCATTCCCAAAACCGCTGCCACCATATTTACAACAGCGTCCCGAATTCCATTCCCGGCAACATAATACTGCTTGTAAAACAGCAGAAGTCCCATAGGAACAATGATCACACTGATGGTCTTCAGAATAGCATTCAAGGAATTACGCAGTTCCGAATTGTGACGCTTGAATTCCTTGGCTTCGCTGGTGATCTGGGAGGCGTAATTGTCCTTGCCAACATGGATTACCTGGCAGCATGCCTCTCCGGATGTGACAAAGCTTCCGGAAAAAAGCTCGTCTCCTTCAATCTTCTGAAGATTGTCGGATTCTCCTGTCAGAAGGGATTCGTTGACCTCAATGCTTCCTTCCAGCACCTTGGCATCCGCCGGCACCTGGTCACCTGTCTTCAGAAACAGGATGTCATCCAATACCAGCTTTTCTGTGGAGATGGTCCACTTCTTCCCTTCACGCAGTACCACAGCCTTGCTCTCTGTGAGAATCGCAAGCTTGTCCAGGGTCTTCTTGGCACGGACCTCCTGGATGATTCCGATCACGGTATTGATCACAATAATGCCCATGAACATGGAATTCTTATAGGATCCTACCAGCAGAACCATTACCATAAGTGCAAGATTCAGAAAGTTGAAAAATGTAAGTACATTCTCCCTTACGATCTGCTTGTAGCTTCTGGTATTGGGATTCTCGTTGGCATTGACTTTTCCTTCTTCGATTCTTTGTTGTACCTGTTCGTTTGTAAGTCCTGTCATCGTTACTTCCTTCATTCTTGTATTTTCTTCAAGGATTTCCAGGAAATTCCATATGGAATTTCCTGTATGCCGGATGCCTTCCCGGTATACAAAATCAGGGCAGATGATAACATCCGCCCTGATGAATTCTCTTTACGGGTCTGCCTCATCTTTACCACTCATTTATCTGTAACGAAATAAATCTGCTTATGGATTCGGTTTCCTGTAAAAATATTCTTTTTATCGATGACGACAAGCAACAGCTGCTATTCGCGCTGTTTCCAACCGCAATTAATACTCTTCTGCCTCGTCCTCTTCACCTTCGTGAATGTCAGACTTCGGTTTCTTCAGACCCTCGATCTCAATGTGGTGCTTCTGTGCATAGTCCCACAGTGCAGCATGTACAGCCTCTTCTGCAAGAAGGGAGCAGTGTACCTTTACTGGCGGAAGTCCGTCAAGAGCTTCCATAACTGCCTTGTTGGTAAGCTTCATAGCTTCCTCGATGGTTTTGCCTTTGACCATCTCAGTAGCCATGCTGCTGGTTGCTACTGCAGCACCGCAGCCGAAGGTTTTGAATTTGCAGTCTCTGATAATATGTGTCTCATCATCGATATCAAGGAAAATTCTCATAATATCGCCGCATTTGGCATTTCCTACTGTACCGACACCGCTTGCATTCTCTATTTCTCCAACATTACGTGGATGCTGGAAATGATCCATTACTTTCTCACTATACATCTTTTTTTCCTCCTGGCAAGTGTTTTAATCAATTTTTCTGTTTTTTAATAAAATCTTCATATAATGGAGACATTGCTCTTAAGCCGCTTACGATTTCTTTCAGCTTATCTACTACGAAATCAGCGTCTTCCATGGTGGTCTCTTCGCTTAATGTCATACGCAGGGAACCATGTGCGATCTCGTGAGGCAGTCCGATTGCCAGAAGTACATGGGACGGATCCAGGGAACCTGATGTACAGGCGGAACCGCTGGATGCACAGACGCCATAGTTGTCAAGCATAAGCAGCATGGACTCTCCTTCGATGAACTGGAAGCTTACGTTTACGTTGTTTGGAAGACGTTTGGTAGGATGACCGTTTAATTTCACATATGGAATCTCTTTCATGATTCTGTCGATGAAATGATCTCTTACCTGGATCTCTTTAGCGGTACGCTCTTCCATAGTGCGGATGGCACGCTCTGCAGCTGCACCGTAGCCTACGATTCCCGGAACGTTCTCTGTACCTGCGCGGCGCTTTCTCTCCTGTGCTCCGCCGTGTACGAAGGAACGGATCTTAACGCCCTTGCGAATGTAAAGGAAGCCGATTCCTTTCGGTCCGTTCAGCTTATGTCCGCTGGAGCTGAGCATGTCGATGCCTAACTCATCTACATTGATCGGCACCTGTCCAAAAGCCTGCACGGCATCTGTGTGGAAAAGGATTCCGTGCTCTTTGGCGATGGCTCCGATTTCCTTGATCGGCTGGATGGAACCGATCTCGTTGTTTGCAAACATAACGGAGATCAGGATGGTCTCAGGTGTGATGGCTTTCTCAAGCTCATCCAGCTTCACAATACCGTTCTCATCTACATCCACGTATGTGATCTTGGCTCCGCGCTCTTTCTCCAGATACTCGCAGGTATGAAGGATTGCATGATGCTCGATCTTGGTGGTGATGATGTGATTTCCTTTGGATTTATATGCTTCAAAAGTGGCTTTCAGTGCCCAGTTGTCAGCCTCTGAACCGCCAGCTGTGAAATAAATTTCTTCTCTCTTAGCTCCAAGTGCGTCTGCGATCTGGCCTCTTGCCTTGGTAACGCCTTCCTTGCTCTTGGATGCGAAATCATAAATGCTGGATGGATTTCCATACATTTCAGTAAAATAAGGAAGCATTGCTTCTACAACTTCCGGAGCGGTCTTGGTGGTAGCCGCATTATCCAGATAAATCATTTTTCCCATTTTTCTTCCTCCTGGTTTATTGGTATCAATTCGATATGAAAGAACCCCGGAAAAAGGCTTTTTTCATCTATCTCCTTAGGTACTTTTTTATTTCCTAGTAATTCGCTTGGATTTCTAGTCCACTTTACCAGATAATAACAGTTCTGTCAAGGCACATTTGGGCATAGATTATCTAAAAAGATAGTGGTCTGATCATCATGTCTGATAAGCTTTTTTTCAGGGGAACCCTGATCCTTACCTTTACTGGCCTTGCCAGCCGGATCATGGGTTTCTTCTATAGAATATTCCTTTCTCATACTATTGGTGCACAGGGAGTTGGAATTTACCAGCTTACCCTTCCCGTTCACGGGATCATCCTGGCTGCAGCGGGAATGGGAATCCAGGCTGCCATTTCCAGGCTGTGCGCCTCCTTTACTGCCCTTGAAAAAGAAAAAGAATCGCGAAATACACTGCTTCTTGGAATGTTTCTTTCCGGGGCTGTTTCCCTTCTTTTGTCGGCAGGGGTGTACCTGAATGCGGATTTTATTGCGGGGGAGCTTTTGAAGGAAGCAAGAACTGCTTCTTTGCTTCGCATTCTCTCTTTTAGTTTTCCCCTGAGTGCCCTGCATTCATGCGTCAACAGCTTTTATTATGCCAGAAAAAAAACCGGACTTCCAGCCTTTATCCAGCTTTTGGAGCAGACTTCCCGGATTGGCAGCACCTATATGATCTACCTGGTACTTCTATCTGGTGGAAAAGAAATCACTCCCATGATTGCAGCTGGCGGTGCGCTTTTTAGCGAGATTGCGGCAACTGCTGCCTGCTTTTTAGCACTGGGCGTGGATTTTTCCCGGGAAAATTATCATCCTCTTTCGGGATTATGGAGGCAGCCCAGAAATCCTGGCTCTGTTCTTTCTTCTTTAAAGGAAATTGGAGAGATTGCGGTGCCTCATTCTGCAAACAGGCTGCTGCTTACGGTGCTTTCCGGCATTGAAATGGTTCTCATTCCCCAACAGCTGCTTCTGGCGGGAATGACGCAGACAGATGCGCTGGCTGTGTACGGGATTTTCACGGGAATGGCTCTGCCTTTGATTCTGTTTCCCGCTACTATCACCAATTCCGCTTCTGTAATGCTGATGCCCTCTGTGGCAGGACTTCAGGCACTTGGCTATGAAAAAAGGATTCGCTATGTGATCTGGCGCACACTTGGAACCTGTTTTTTCTTCGGGGCTTTCTGCACTTTGTTTTTCTTTCTTTTTGGAAAGCCGCTTGGAATTTTTCTGTTTCACAGTGAGACTGCGGGAGTGTACATAAAAACGCTGGCGTTTATCTGCCCGTTTCTTTATACCAACACCACCCTGGAAAGCATTATGAACGGGCTTGGCAGACCAGATGCCTGTCTTTTCCACAATGTTGCGGGAGTGTGCATCCGCATTGGCTTTGTGATCCTTTCCGTTCCCAGCATGGGAATCCGTGGATATTTTTATGGAATGCTGATTTCCCAGCTAATTCTTACCCTGCTTCATTTTATTTATCTAAACAGAATGAAGTTATCGGACTGATTTTCACGAAATTTGCCTATCGACATTTTTCGGTTCATAGTCTATAATATTGAAACGAAAGCAAATTTTGCCGATAAAAGGAGAAAATACCATGGGATTTGAATTCATCAAAAAGCTTCCGACACCCGACGAGATCCGCAACCAATATCCCATTGATGCAAAGATCAAGGCACTGAAAGAGAAACGTGATCAGGAGATTCGTGACGTATTCACTGGAAAATCCGATAAATTTCTTGCAATCATCGGTCCCTGCTCTGCAGATAATGAAGATGCTGTATGCGATTATCTGCTGAGACTTCGCAAAGTTCAGGACAAGATCGCGGATAAAGTTTTAATCATTCCACGAGTTTATACGAATAAACCGCGTACTACCGGAGAGGGCTATAAGGGTATGGTTCATCAGCCAGACCCGGAGAAAAAGCCGAATATGCTTGCCGGACTTGTTGCCATCCGTAAGATGCACATCCGCGCTATTGAGGAGAGCGAGTTTACCTGCGCAGATGAGATGCTTTATCCGGAGAACTGGCGCTACCTTTCCGACCTTCTTTCCTACGTAGCAGTTGGTGCACGTTCTGTTGAGGACCAGCAGCACCGTCTGACTGTCAGCGGTATGGACGTTCCGGCAGGAATGAAGAACCCTACCAGTGGAGATTACAGCGTTATGCTGAACTCTGTTGTGGCAGCTCAGGGAAGCCATACTTTCATCTACAGAGGATGGGAAGTTGAAACTACAGGTAATGAGCTTACACATACCATTCTTCGCGGTGCGGTAAATAAGCACGGAGAGGCCATTCCGAACTATCATTACGAAGACCTTCGCCTTCTTTTTGAGAAATATTCTGCTAAGAATCTCAAGAACATGGCTACTATCGTAGATACCAACCACTCCAACTCCAACAAGCAGTATGAGCAGCAGATCCGTATTGCCAAGGAAGTGCTTCACAGCCGTCAGGTTGATTCTGATGTACATGGTCTGGTTAAGGGGCTTATGATCGAGAGCTACATCGAGCCAGGCAACCAGAAGATCGGCCCGAACCATGTATATGGCAAATCTATTACAGATGCATGCCTTGGATGGGATGAGTCTGAGAAGCTGCTGTATACTATTGCTGAGATGTGCTGATAAAGGTGTATCTGGCAGAGTGATTTCTGTTTGTTCTATCTGATTAGAGAAAAATCTCCTGGATTCTGATTTTGGGAATCCAGGAGATTTTTTTATGGGGTTTCATTTTTGGGCGTGACTTCCTTAAAACTGCCCAGAATACTTTCCCGGACAGTCTTTTCGCTCTTATTCTATATCCTAGAGCGTGTTTGAAAAATCATTCCCGCAAAGTGGGGCGTACATCTTGCAGAAAGCCTTTTTCAAACATGCTCTAGTGTCTCGGATGTGCTTTCATGTACACATCTCTCATCCTGTTAATGTTCATGCTGAGGTAAACCTGTGTGGTGGAAATATCGGAGTGGCCAAGCATTTCCTGGACGCTTCTGATGTCCGCACCGTTCTGGAGCATATGTACGGCGAAGGAATGCCGCAGGGTGTGGGGTGTAATGTCTCTGTGGATTCCAGCTTCTTCTGCATAGCCCTTAAGCATTTTCCAGAAACCCTGGCGGCTCATGGCCTTGCCGGAGCAGTTGGTAAATAAAGCATTCTCGTTGTCATCCTTCACAAATACATCCCGTCCCTTGTCCAGGTACAGATCAAGGGCTTCCTTGCTCACATTGCCGACGGGGATAATGCGCTCTTTATTCTCCTGACATACTACATAGCCCATCTGAAGATTCACATCGCTCACTTCCAGATGGATCAGTTCGCTGACGCGCATGCCTGTGGCATAAAGAAGCTCCAGCATTGCCTTGTCACGAATGCCTTTTGGCGTAGTCAGGTCTGGCTGCTTCAGGAGATTGTCTACCTCCTGGATGCTGAGAATCTCAGGAAGCTTCTTCTCCACCTTGGGAGATTTCAGATTGTCTGCAGGGTTCTCATCGATTCTTCGCAGGGCGAACATATGCTGGAAAAACGCACGCATGGAAGCAACGCTTCTGGAAATAGTGGAGGACGCGAAATTTTCTTTCTCCATATAATCCATATATCCCATAAGGTCAAATTCCCGCACCTCTTCCACAGCAGCAATGCCCTTCTTCTGCAGGTACGCTGCCATCTTAGTCAGGTCACGCTGATAGGAAACCTCCGTATTCTGGGATGTCTTCTTCGTATTATGTAAATAATCAATAAATTCGCGTATTTCCTGTTCCATACTGTTTACTTCCTGTCTCTTCTGTTCTGAATTTCGCTTCATAAATCCAAATAAATGATAGATACAGCCTCAGTTCTCCGACTGCCCGCTCCATCATTATTCATCGCATTTTATGCGTATTCTTTTTTCACGCTCTAAGATATGGGCTAGTCACCCACAATAATTTAAAATGTACCTGTATTATACTTTGTAATTGACATAAAATCAAACCTTTTTTTCGCGCCGAAACCGCTTAAAATTGGGCTTTTTTCAGTTATTTTACAAAATAATGTTAATCTTATGGTAACCAGCACTATATCTTGTTGTTTTTTCTCGAATTTTGTCTAAAAAAAATTTATAAATCCAAGGATTTGCCGCAAAATCCAGGGATTTATGTACCATTCCAGAAGGATTCCAAGCCCGAATATGGCTGTCCACAGAAGGGAATTCAAAAAATAGCTGCTTACTTTTCCCGGAAAAATCCCATGATTGCGCCAGATTGCCCTGGATTCTTTGTAAACCATCCCGTAGACTTTCATCCACACGGGAATATAGATGAGATACTGGGGAAGCAAAAGCCCCGCTGCCACGGCTCCACCTGCCAATCCAAACTGCAGGATAGACATGACAAATACCATTCCAAGGCCAAGCCCCGTAAAAATCATGGACAGCACTGCAAGGGGCACCCCAAACACTGTAAATCCGCACAGCAGTGTAAGGAGAAACATCCCGCCCCGCATCCCAATGATCTGGTACAGATATTCTTTTCCATATGCGGCAGTCCGTCCATAGGTGCCAAGCAGATAAACCGCGGAAAAAGCCTGCTGCTTCCAGGTAAACCGATAAACAAGATTGGGAATTATCATTCCTGCCAGAAATCCAAAGAGCAGCAGGGCCATTCCCGGAAAAGTGGTTTTCGTTTTGATGCAAAGTAATTTTTCCATAGCTTCACCCTGTACCATTCTACGCCGACTTTGTTTTAATTATGAAAAAAGTCAGCTGTTCCACGCCTATGCTGTTTCCACAGCTGCCGTACAGAATTTTCATAATAAAAAACCGCCTCCGCATTTCTCATATTTCATGAAAAATGCGGAAGCGGTCTCTTTGCTTTTTAATGTAAATTAACTCCGATTATTTGGCATAATCAACGGCTCTGCTCTCGCGGATCACATTGACCTTGATCTGGCCCGGATACTCAAGCTCAGCCTCAATCTGCTTCGCTATGTCTCTTGCGAGAAGTACCATCTCAGAATCGTTCACATGCTCAGGAACTACCATCACACGGATTTCTCTACCAGCCTGGATCGCAAAGGATTTCTCTACACCCTTGAACTGGTTTGTAATGTCCTCAAGCTGTTTCAGTCTGTTGGTATAAGTCTCCAGTGTCTCTCTTCTGGCACCTGGACGCGCTGCGGAAATCGCATCTGCAGCCTGTACGATGCAGGCGATAAGGCTCTCCGGCTCCACATCACCATGATGTGCTGCTACTGCATTAATAACAAGCGGGGTTTCCTTATACTTCTTGCAAAGGTTTACACCAATTTCAATGTGAGATCCTTCAACCTCATGATCAATAGACTTACCAATATCATGAAGCAAGCCTGCACGTTTCGCCATACGTACGTCTACGCCAATCTCTCCTGCAAGCAAGCCGGAAAGCTGCGCAACCTCGATGGAGTGCTTCAATGCATTCTGTCCATAGCTTGAACGGAATTTCATACGGCCAAGGAGTTTCAGAAGTTCTGGATGAATACCGTGAACACCAACATCCATAGCTGCATTCTCACCATCCTCACGGATCTGGTTTTCAACTTCCTTCTGCGCTTTCTCAACCATTTCTTCGATTCTGGCAGGATGGATACGTCCATCTACGATCAGCTTCTCAAGAGCTACTCGTGCCACCTCACGTCTGATAGGATCAAAGGATGAGAGGACAACTGCTTCAGGAGTATCGTCAATAATAAGATCTACACCTGTCAAAGTCTCCATGGTACGAATATTACGTCCCTCACGGCCGATAATACGTCCCTTCATCTCATCGCTTGGAAGCTGTACTACGGAAATAGTAGTTTCGGCAACGTGGTCTACCGCACATTTCTGAATGGCATTTACCACATACTCTTTGGCTTTTTTTCCTGCTTCTTCCTTCGCCTGATTCTCAAGTTCTTTGTAAAGCTTGGCAACATCAACCTTTACATCGTCTTCTACAGATCTGAGCAATTCTTCTTTTGCCTGTTCGGAGGTTAAACCGGAAACACGTTCCAGTTCCTGTACTCCTTTCAGCTCAAGCTCGTCTACTCTTCTTTCTTTCTTTTGCAATTCAGCAAATCTCGCTGTACACTCTGCTTCGCGCTTCTCAACTGCCTCAGCCTTCTTATCGACGGTTTCTTCCTTCGCTAAGACACGCTTCTCATATTTCTGCAGTTCGTTTCTACGTTCCTTGGTTTCCTTCTCCAGTTCATTTTTAGTGCGGAGAGATTCTTCCTTTACTTCCAATAAAGTTTCACGTTTCTTTGTTTCGGCCGCCTTTAAAGCTTCATCAATGATGCCTCTGGCCTTTTCTTCAGCTGACCCAATCGTTTCTGCGTCTTTCTTAACCTTATTATCCACAGAAACTTTACTAGTAATAGGAACCGCAATCAGTAGAGTGGCTACTACAGCGACAACTGCAACAATAATTGTTGTCACAGGAGCACCTCCTCAATATTTAGTTTTCATTGTGCAATCACAACAATACAAGTTTATCTTTTTTTTAGAATTATGTCAAGTTTTTCTACAGAAAAATGAAATTTATATTTCGTCAAGTTTCATCACAGCTCAAAAAGCCTATAAATCAAGGGTTTTCGCGGTTTGGATAAAAATTAATCTGTCGTCTATTTTCGTCTTTTTTCTTTCAAATGTCATAAAATTTGTCATAATTTTTGTCATAAAAAAGCCACCGCCCAATAAAAGGAAAGTGGCCTTGATTTTCAGATAATATTTTCTGCTTTTTTCATTTCATTCTGAATACGCTCATAGTCCGCATGATTGTAAATATCCATTGTCGTTGCAATGTCAGAATGTCCCATAATAACCTGTAACGCTTTTGGATCAATCCCAGCTTCGGCAAGACGTGTACAGGCTGTGTGTCTCAATATATGAGCTGTTATGTGCGGCAATAAAATAGGCTCCCTACATTCTCCTTCTGCTATCACACACTCTCGTTTATTATAGGTATTCACTATATTGATAAGTGGATGATCCAAACTCTGCGGCGTAAACTGCTTTCCCACAGAATTAATAAAAACAAAATTTCTTTTCCCCTCCAGGGACTTTTCCTTTGAACGTCTGCCAAGAATAAAATCAAGCTCCCTTTGCTTTATCAGGCTTTTTCGCGCCGTTTCTGTCAGTGGAATATCACGTTTGCTTGTCTCTGTTTTCAGTGGATGGATATAATACTTTTGACCTTCGCCCAGATTCTTATATATTAACTGCTGCCTTACATGTATCACACTCCCCTTTAAGTCAACATCTTCCCAACGCAGCCCACAAATTTCTCCAATACGCAGTCCTGTGGATAGTGCAAATACAATGACAGGATAATATCAAAGATTAATAAAGATTGTGCAATACAAACTAGACGAAATAAAACATTTTTCAAGAAATGAATATATATTGGGATGGGGAACGCCAGATGATATGATTTTACAGATTCCTAAAATTGCAGAAAAATATAATTACTCACTATCTTATAATTTCATGAAATGTTTTGTAAAATGGCTAAATACTAAAAATTAATTATTTAAATATCAATTATATTATTTTTATCTTTTTATTTCATTTTGTTCTAACCCATGCTATACTAACTATGTTGTCCACCCGATACCCGACAACGGGAGGAGGTGTAGTCCATATGGAAATCATCATTTCTTTTCTTGTCTACTATAAATAAACAAGAAGAAGCCCCCAGTATTCGCGGTACTGAGGGCTTCACTCTTTTTGTCCACATGGACTCATCATTTCTTTTGCCTAATGGCATTATAGCATATGCAAATCTTGAAATCAATATACCAACTTGCTTGAAATCCAAGAAAATTTCCGCTGTTTGTCATAAAAATGTCATAAAACTATATTTATTTGGTTTCTTTCATGTCTGGAAACGCTGTAAAATCAAGGCTTTCCAGTCCTTTCCATAGAAATATAACACTTTTCTACAGAAAAAGAGAATTTAAATTTCGTCAAGTTTCATCACATTCCCAAGAGCCCATAAAAATAAAAGATTTAAAACTCTCATTCTGACAAAAAGGAATTTCTCTCACAAGTAATGTGCATCTCATCCAGTACGTGGGAGATGTCTCCGTAGGAAAAGCCTCTGCGGAGCAAAAAGCCTTGAAGCCTTCGCATGGCTTTCTCATCCAATGCGGAGTCTGGCTGGCATTTCTTCTGGACAGTGGCGCGAAGGACGGCCAGCTCGTCGGGCTGTTCCACTTCGGCAGCTGCCTCCCAGGCTGCAAGGGCTGTGGCACGGTCAACTCCTTTACCAGAGAGCTCCTGGAGGATCTTCTGGCGGCTCTTGGTGCCCATCCGAAAGGAAATGTAGTTCTCGGCATACCGCAGGTCATTGAGATAGCCGTAGGAGCGCACATATTCCATGGCATCCTCTGTAGCTTCTGCTGAAAAGCCTGCCTGACGCAGCCGGTCAGACAGGCCTTTCTCTGTGCGGTCCATATGTTCTAAGAGAAGCATTGCCTTCCTTCTGGCATTCTTCTGCTCTTCAGATACAGACGCCATCATTTATTCCTCTTCTTCCTCAGGAGCATCAGCTGTCAATGCTGCTTCAGCAGTCTTCGTCTCCTGCTGTTCCTCTTCCTCACCTGGAAGCAGGTTATAATGAATGCGCACCTTGCGCTCAATCTCATCGCAGATCTCCGGGTGCTCCTTCAGGAACAGCTTGGCATTCTCACGGCCCTGGCCGATCTTATTGCCCTCGTAAGCGTACCATGCACCGCTCTTGTTCACAATGGAATTCTCAGCGGCAAGGTCAAGGATATCGCCTTCCTTAGAGATTCCAGTACCGAACATAATGTCAAATTCTGCCTGCTTAAATGGCGGAGCTACTTTATTCTTCACTACCTTGATTCTGGTGTGGTTACCAACCATCTCACCGCCCTGCTTCAGGGTCTCTACCCGGCGCACATCAAGACGCACGGAGGAGTAGAACTTCAGGGCACGTCCGCCGGTGGTGGTCTCCGGGTTACCGAACATAACGCCCACCTTCTCACGAAGCTGGTTGATAAAGATCACAACGCAGTTGGACTTGCTGATGATGGCAGTCAGCTTACGAAGTGCCTGGGACATCAGACGTGCCTGCAGGCCTACGTGGCTGTCTCCCATGTCTCCGTCGATCTCAGCCTTTGGAACCAGGGCTGCAACAGAGTCCACGATGATAATGTCAACAGCACCGGAACGCACCATGGTCTCTGCGATCTCAAGTGCCTGCTCGCCATTATCCGGCTGGGAAATATAAAGGTTGTCAATGTCTACGCCGATATTCTTGGCATATACAGGATCCAGGGCATGCTCCGCATCAATGAAGCCTGCGATTCCGCCGCGCTTCTGCACCTCAGCTACCATGTGAAGGGCAACTGTGGTCTTACCGCTGGACTCTGGTCCATAAATCTCTACAATACGTCCCTTGGGCACACCGCCTACGCCAAGAGCAATGTCAAGGCTTAAGGAACCTGTGGGAACGGTCTCTACCTGCATGTTGGCACTGGATTCTCCCAGCTTCATGACAGAGCCCTTGCCATACTGCTTCTCAATCTGTCCCAGCGCTGCTTCCAGGGCTTTTCTCTTCTCTTCATTTATCATGATCTCAATTCTCCTGTTCTTAATAATCAGTACAGTCCCAGATGCTGTAACCATTAAACGGACTGTATAAATATCTCTTTTTCAAAAATACGAACCTATGTTCGTTTCTTTCTGTAGTACATAGTATCTTAAATCCATTCTCTTGTCAAGCGTTTCCGTAAATTTCTGTCCGTTATTTTCCCCCTTGGTTACTGTTCACTCCGTGCCCAGTAACACGCTTCGCGCCGCAATCCTCGGGTTTTCTGTGAACTTTGTTCACAAAAAACACCTCGCGGAATATTACCTATGAACAGTAGCCCCCCTTTCGCCTGCCAGCTTCAGGCACTTGACCCCACTTCGCCATGTGCCTAAATCATGCACTGCTAAAATACGGACCTTACCGCCTGCCAAACACTTACGTAATTCAATTATCAATCTCTTCCCCTGTTGGAATCTTCCCGGAATTCGGGTGTGAACTTCTTATGTATGCCGGAATCTGTACACATTTTCCCAAATCATGTACCAGACTTCCTGTATTTCTGAAATGATTCTGCGCGGCCTGATTGCCGCCTTGCCTGTCAGTAACTCTACTATATAGCAAAGTATCCGGAATTACAAGAGTTTTTTCCTCCGTAATCCCGGATACATAACCGTTTGGTGAGCTTTCCTCATAAACGGATGCGTCATCTGTGATTCACATCACAACAGTTCCCTTTTTCAACCACGCTCCAGAACACTTCTCACATGATCTACTTCTTCCCTTGCAGCCTGCGCCGCCGGCACGTAATAGCCTCTTGCGCGAGCGATCTGGTAAATCTCCTCCTGGGACATCTCACACTGGTTTCTCATCTGCTTCAGAGTCTGTTTCAGCTGGGGATTCTCGGTCTGCGGGATCATTTCCCCGTAGCGGGTCAGCTCGCCGTTGATTCCCGCAAGGGTATCTGCTACCATTACTTTCTCATTCATGTGTGCCACCTCCTACTGTAAATACTGCATCAGCTGGTTTTTGTAGTCTGCCGCGGACTGGGCAGACTTCTGGAAAAACTGCTTTACCTGAGCGTCTGTCGCCTGTCTGGCATACTCATCCATTTTACAGTGGGTGGTGTCAAAGCCACCGATCAGGTGTCTTAAATTCTGCAGATCCAGTTCTGAAATCTCGTTCATATACTCCGCCTCCTGTTCATGATTTTCTCAATGCCCGGCAGGCAAGGTAAAACCAAAGCCATAAATTGCCCATGTAAGTACAGTTCCTTCATGACCTTTTCCCAAACCCTTATAAACAAAATACAGGAGAAAATCCATTCTCCTGTATCCTGAGCCGGACACCTTACAAAAGGTAATATGTCCGATTTTTCATCTTATTATGTACCGGATCTGCTTCCAGAAATTTCATTGGTACAGATTTTATTCTCCGATGAGCCAGTTGTACATCTCTTCGTACTGACGTGCGGAATTACCCCATGAGAAGTCTTTTGCCATTGCACGATCCACCATCTTATTCCATTCGCGCTTCTTATCATAGAAAATACGCTCTGCATAGCGGATTGTAGTAAGCATCTCATGTGCATTATAATTGCTGAAGGAAAAGCCGGTTCCGGTTCCCTCAAACTCATTATACGGCTCTACAGTATCCTTCAGACCGCCTGTCTCTCTGACGATTGGAAGTGTTCCGTAACGAAGGCTCATCAGCTGGCTTAAGCCGCATGGCTCAAACAGAGACGGCATCAGGAACGCATCGGAAGCTGCATAGATTCTGTGGGACATGCTCTCATCATAATAAATCTGTGCAGATACCTTGCCATGATACTTCCAGTCAAAGTGACGGAACATATTCTCATAACGCTCATCACCTGTACCAAGTGCCACGATCTGTACGGAATCCTGGCAAAGCTCATCCATAATATAGGCGATCAGGTCAAATCCCTTCTGGTCTGTCAGACGGGAAACGATACCGATCATCATGGCCTTCGGATCTTCCTCAAGGCCTAAATCCCTCTGAAGCTGGATCTTGTTCTTCACTTTCTCCTTGCGGAAGGTAGCTGCATTGTAGCATGCAGTCAGATTGCGGTCTGTCTCCGGGTTAAAATCTGTGTAGTCAATACCGTTTACAATACCTCTAAGGCTGTTGGAACGTGCGCGGAGCAGTCCGTCCAGTCCCTCGCCGTAGAACGGTGTCTTGATCTCATCTGCGTAGGTATTGCTTACAGTGGTAACCGCATCCGCAAATACGATACCGCCTTTGAGGAAATTGCCGTCCTTGTATGCCTCAAGCTTATCCGGTGTAAAGTAATAATCGGAAAGTCCGGTAATCTCCTTGATGGTCTTCACATCATACACGCCCTGGAATTTCAGATTGTGGATGGTCATAATGGTCTTGATTCCCCAGAAGAACTGATTCTGCTGGAAGCTGTCATGGAGGTAAACAGGAACAAGGCCTGTCTGCCAGTCATGGCAGTGGATAATATCAGGACGGAAGCCGATCACCGGAAGTACGGAGAGCACTGCCTTGGAGAAGAATGCGAATTTCTCCAGATCCCACGGAGCGCTGTCATACGGCTTCGGGCCGCTGAAATAATATTCATTATCTATAAAGTAGAACTGGATACCGTCATATTCCATCTGTAGAACACCTACATAGCAGTTCTTGTAGCCCAGATCCATGTAGAAGTGTGTGACATATTCCATTTTGTCCTTCCACTCCTGTTTCATGCAGGCATATTTCGGTAAAATTACGCGAATGTCAAAATAGCGTTTATCAAAGCATTTCGGAAGTGAGCCAGCAACGTCAGCTAATCCCCCGGTTTTAATAAAAGGCACTGCTTCTGATGTTGCAAAAAGAATTCTTTTCATTCAAAAAACCCTCCTTAGTAATAGCAAATAGCTTCTTATAGATTACATTATACCCTATTTTCCTCCTATTGGAAAGAACGATTTTTATATTCCAGCCGGATTTTATCCGCAATCAGGGCAATAAATTCAGAATTAGTAGGTTTTCCCTTCCCATTACTTACTGTGTAGCCAAATAACTGGTCAATGGTGTCCATTTTTCCCCGGCTCCAGGCTACCTCGATGGCGTGGCGGATGGCACGCTCCACACGGCTTGGGGTGGTCTGGTGACGCTTGGCTATGGTGGGATAGAGAATTTTGGTAATGGAGTTCAGCATTTCCATATCATTTACGGATAAAATAATGGCATCCCGCAGATACTGATAGCCTTTGATATGGGCGGGAACTCCGATCTCATGTATAATGTCCGTCACGTCCGTTTCCAGATTTCCGGGATTGTATGTACCTTCCTCTTCTCTTTTTCTGGGGCGGTTCACTTCCTTCATCCGGCGTTCTCCAGCCCGGCGGATGTGCTTGATCCGGTTCAGAAGCATTTTGTTGTCAAAGGGCTTCAGCATAAAATAGTCCGCCCCAAGATCAAAAGCATCCTCTGTGATCCGTTCCTGTCCCACAGCAGAAACTACGATAAAAGAGGGAACCTTTTTCAGATTGTCGTCATGACTTAACCGTTCCATTACAGAAAGCCCGTCCAGCTTGGGCATGATAATATCCAGAACAACCACGTCCGGCTGCTTTTCTTTTATAATATTACAGATTTCTTCTCCGTTATGTGCTTTTCCAACCAGCTTCAGATCCTCGTCCTGATCAATGATCCTGCTTAGTACTTCCACCATTTTCTCATTGTCGTCTGCGATTGCCACATTCAATTTTTCCATGAGGCTATTCTCCTCCTATTTCGAAAATCCTCCAACAGGCTTCTGTCGGAGATATATTGATGCCGGGGTAAAAAGTCACTTTCTACCAGTCCGGCATCCTATGATTGCTTGTACAAAACATCTGGGCCCTGTTTGCTCTTGCACATTTTTCAGAAAAATTTTCCTTTGCTGTAACAACGTCTATTATAGTGGAACAGCCATGGGGAAATCAAGCCGAAACTGCCGATTTTACTGGATTTTCGTTCGATTTGTTTCGAGGTTTTTTGCTCATTTTCCAGACAGAAAAAAGGCATTTTCCCAATTAAATTTTATAATGTGACAGCATTCCCCACAGTGTCTCATTTTAACCTTTGTTTGTCATTTTTCGCATTTTATGATTGAAAGAAATGGAATCCGTTCATAAAAATACAAGACTGAAATTATGATTTTCCCACATACTAAAAAAGAATCGAAGAAGCAGATATCAAGTTAAGGACAAAAGACCTTTTGACCCTAACTTCATTTGATCTGACAAACAAAAGAAAAGGATGTGACAGACATGAACCAGAAACGAAAATACAGACATTTTATCCTGTTTTGTCTGGTCCTGGATCTTCTTGCAGTGGTATTTCTCGGCTATCGTTATCTGGACCGGAAAATTCCGGATGAAATCCACATTGACAGAAATTCGGGACTGGATTTTTCCAGTCTTTCCGGGATCCCTTTTGTTTCTTTCGGGGATACCATTACGGTGTCGGGAGAAGGAAGCTATCAGCTGCCCTGCACGCTTTTGGGGAAAATACATTTTAAGGATATCAAAGTGACACCCACGGAGGCGGACAGCATTCTGGTCAGCGGGAGCAGCGTGGGAATTTACATGGAAACCTCGGGCGTGCTGGTGATCGACACCGGGGAAATTCTTTCCAGCGACGGACAGATTCAGGATCCTGCGAAAAATCTTCTGAAGCCTGGTGACTATATTGTTGCCCTGAACCAGCAGAAAATATCCTGCAAGCAGGACCTGATCGACGATCTGAAGGATCTGGACGGCAGCGCGGTTACGGTGAGTATCCGAAGGGAAAACAGCCTGGTTCCGGTGTCTCTCACGCCTGTGCAGGATTCTTCGGGCAAATACAAGCTCGGCATCTGGGTACGGGATGATACCCAGGGAATCGGAACTTTGACTTTTGTTACAGAGAATGGAAAATTCGGTGCACTGGGACATGGGATCAGTGATGTGGATACCGGGAATCTTCTTTCTATTAAGGGCGGAAAGCTTTACTGCGCGCAGATTCTCGGAGTGCAAAAAGGTGCCAAGGGAAAGCCCGGAGAGCTTTCTGGGCTGATACGGTATCGGAATGATAATGTGATCGGGACAATTAACTCTAATATTGAGAATGGAATTTATGGAAATTTTACGGGGAATTTCGGCAGTGATTCCCAGCAGTCAATCGCTTTGAGAAAAATGAAAATCGGATACAAGCAGGAACTTCAAGTCGGTCCTGCCTCTATCCTGTGCAACGTAGGTGACGGCGTGAAGGAATATGACGCCAAAATCACCCGAATCGATATGAACCACGAGGACTCCAACAAAAGCTTCGTAATCCAGGTAACAGACCCTGAGCTTATCGACACCACCGGCGGCATCGTCCAGGGAATGTCCGGCAGCCCGGTGCTGCAAAACGGCAAGGTAGTGGGCGCCATCACACACGTTTTCGTTCAGGATGCGGCAAGCGGATATGGGATTTTTATTGAAAATATGCTGGACACATAAATGCTCAAAAAAACAGTAAAAGCCCGCCAGCCCGAAGTTTGTTTCGCACACTCCAGGCTGGCGGGCCTAATTTCATAGGAACCTTATTCCATTATCTTTTTACAGAATGGACATAAACCACTCCACGGTCTTCGGATCGTAATGGGAGAAGAACAGGCTCTCGCCGCCGTCCAGGATGGCTACCCAGACCGGGTTAACATCCCGCTGACAGACGAAGAAGCACATGTAACCTTTTATGTCATAAAAAGAGAAACCGACCGCTGCAAAAATTCTTCTGAAAAATAAGTAAAAAAATAGAGATACCTGCATTTTGCAAGTATCTCTGTCTGTTCCAATATGAAAAGAGTTCTGTATTTCTACAGACCTGCCTTGCACTCTCCTGCCAGCTTTTTCATCTCTCTTGCGTTCTCGAGGACGGCGTCGGTGATCTGGGCGCCGCCTAACAGGCGGGCCAGTTCGCGGATGGAGGACTCCTGGTCCAGGGTATGTATCTGGGTGGTGGTCTTGGTGCCTTCTACCTGCTTCTCGATTTCGAAATGGGAATCTGCCATGGCTGCGATCTGGGGCAGGTGGGTGATGCAGAGCACCTGATGGTGGTGGCCAATCACTGCCATTTTCTCGGATACCTTCTGGGCGGTGCGGCCGCTGATTCCGGTGTCGATCTCATCGAAGATCAGAGTCTCAATCTGGTCACGGTCGGCAAGGATTGCCTTCAACGCCAGCATGATTCTGGAAAGCTCACCGCCGGATACGATCTTGCCAAGAGGCTTCAAGGTCTCCCCTGGGTTGGTAGAAATCTCATACTGAATCTCATCGAAACCGTTGTCTGTGAAGCTGCTTCTTCTGGCAAAGGTGATGGCAAACTGCACATCCAGGAAATTCAAATCTTTCAGGCCCTGGATCACCTTTTCCTCCAACTGATGGCTGTATTCCCTTCGCACTTCAGAAAGACGGCCGCAGGCTGCTTCCAGCTTCTTCTCGGCCTTAACTAATTCCGCCTTGGCTGCCTCAAAAATTTCCTCATATTTCTGAAGCTTCGTCAGCTTCTCCTGCTGCTTTTTCTGGTATTCCTGGATTTCCTCGATCCGCTGTCCGTATTTTGCTTTTAGGCCATTGATCAGATCCAGACGGCGCTCTGTCTCATAAAAAACAGATTCGTCAAAAGTCATATCATCCATATAAGAGGACAGTTCCCTGTTAAAGTCGTTGAGAAGCCCGTCCACCTCGCTTAAAGTCTGGGAAAGGGATTCCAGCTGATCATCATACTCCGTCACTCTGGAAAGCTCACGAAGAGCCTCTCCCACAGCTTCTCCCGCTCCCTGACCGTCATACCCGGTAAGGGCGTGGGCACTCTGGAGGGAATCGATAATTCTCCGTCCATTGGAAAGCTTCCGGTACTGCTTCTCCAGTTCCTCATCTTCCCCCGGAACCAGGGCTGCTTTCTCGATCTCATTAATCTCAAATTCCAGAAAAGCCATCTCCCGGTTCTTCTGCTCCTCGTCCATATCAAGGGATTTCAACTCTGCCTGGCACTTCCGGTATTCCTGATAGGCTTCCTTCACCTTTTCTTTTTCCGGGAAAATCCTCTCACGGCCGTAGGCATCCAGAATCTCCAGCTGCTTCTCCTCGTAAAGAAGGGACTGGTGCTCATGCTGTCCGTGAATGTCAAGAAGACATGCCGCTGCAGCCTTCATCTGGCTTACCGTACTTGTCTCCCCATTTATCTTATTGATGCTCCTGCCGTCCATGATCTTCCGGGACATCAATACCTGTCCGTCCTCCGGGTAAATATCCAGTGCGGCAAGCGCCTCCTTTGCTTTCGTATTCTCCACCTGGAACAAAAGCTCCACCAGCGCATAGGGAGCATTTTCCCTGATCATGCTTCTGGATGTCTTTCCTCCCAGGATCAGCTGCATGGAACCAAGAAGAATGGACTTACCAGCACCGGTCTCACCAGTGAGGATATTAAGTCCAGGCCCGAATTCCACTTCAATTTCATCTATGAGTGCAAGGTTTTTTACGTGTAAATGTACTAACAAAGCTGACCTCCTTACGATTCGCTCATATTATGCTGCCAAAGCCAAACCCTCAAAAACAATCGGCGGCAGCTGTTTCAGATAATGCTTTTTTCAGACAACAATCGAGCAGGAAATTCCTGCCCGATTTATTTTTTGCGGAAACGTTCCAAACTCTTTTGACCAAATCGTCCCTTTTTATCTTCTGTTCAAAATACCGCCAAGCTTCTCCATAACGCCTTCGGCCAGCTCGGTGCTTTTGCAGGCGCACATGATGGTGTCATCTCCTGCGATGCAGCCCAGGATTTCCGGCCACTTCAGGGCATCCAGGGCAGTGGCAACTCCCATTGCCATTCCGGTAACGGTCTTGATCACCACAAGATTCTGTCCCACGTCAATGGAGACAATGGCATCGTTAAGCACCCTTGTGTACTGGTCTCCCAGTCCTGGCTGTGTGTCCTGCAGGATCGCATAACGGGATTTCCCGTCCTTTCCTGCAACCTTGGTCATTTTCAGGGCACGGATATCCCGTGAAACCGTTGCCTGTGTCACCTTAAAACCGGCTTCATTTAATCTGGCTGCAAGCTCTTCCTGTGTATCTATGTCATATTCCTGAATCAGTTCGATAATCTTTTCATGTCTTGCTAATTTCACGTCTCAACCTCCCTGCAGATATCCGTCCAATTCTCAGATGATCTGCAATTGTCTCAAAATGATATCCGTTCTGCCATATACCGCAAAGTGGGGCGTGCAGATTGCGGGAATGATTTTGGGGCACACTCTGATCAGCTGTCCCTCATCTTCTGGCGCAGCACCTCAACAAAACTCAGGTGATTCAGCTTCAGAATCCTGGTCTTCACCTCAGCCTTGCGGATCACGATCCTGTCTCCTGTGATCATGGGAATCTCGGAATCCCCATCAAAAGATGCCAGTCCTTTCTCGCAGTCATTGTGGCGTCCCTCGCCCATCTCCACTGTGATCACATCCTCCGCCGGAAAAACAATGCTTCTGGTGTTCAGGGTGTGGGGTGCAATGGGCGTCATAATGGTCATCTCCCCGCTTGGGGAAACAATGGGACCGCCTACAGAAAGGCTGTATCCTGTGGAGCCTGTAGGTGTGGAAATAATAATGCCGTCTGCGTTGTAGGAATTCAGATACTCATCATTGACGAAGTTCTTGAACCTTACCACACGAAGAGAGCCTTCCCTGGAAATAACAATGTCATTTAAGGCAATGTCTTCCCCGATGGCTTCCCCATTCCGGTATACCGTACCAGACAGCATCATCCGCTCCTCCACCTCATAAATATCTGCGATCAGTTTATCCAGTGCCTGGTATACAGACTGCCGGTCCACCTCTGCCAGAAAGCCAAGATGGCCCAGGTTCACACCCAGAAGAGGAATCTGGCTGCGCTTCTCATCATGGGCTGCCTGAATATCCCTGGCGGCCTGCAGAAGAGTTCCGTCACCGCCAAGCACAATAATACACTGTGTTTCCTCCGGGATTTTCCTGGGGTCTGTATAGTGGAACGGACCTTCCTCCTGCCGTCCGGCAAGCTGCACTTCACAGTGTTCGCCCCGTTTTCCAAGGTAATCTACCACATGATCGGTAAATTCCAGATTATTATCTTTTTCACTGTTGGTTATAATATAAAAGTTATTCATAACTGGTTTTAGTTCGCTGCTCCCGGTTTGTCCAGTGCTCCGTGAGCCTGTGCGACCACATCCTCCACCTTCACAGTCAGGCTGTCCGGAACCTGGGTTCCTTCCGGTCTTTTCTTCAGATGAAGAAGGTATTCAATATTTCCCTCCGGTCCCTTGATCGGGGAAAAAGAAAGGTGACATGGCTCAAGGGCAATGCTCATGGCGTAATCCCTTACCTTCTCGATGACTTCCTCATGAACGGCAGGGTCGCGGACAACCCCTTTTTTGCCAACCTTTTCCCTGCCAGCCTCAAACTGGGGCTTGATCAGGCAGACGATCTCGCCGTCCTCGGTAAGCAGATTTCTCACAGGGAGCAGTACCTTGGTCAGGGAGATAAAGGAAACGTCGATGGAGGAAAAAGCAGGTCTTTCCTGAATGTCCTCCGGCACTACGTAACGGATGTTTGTTTTCTCCATGCAGATCACTCTTGGGTCATTGCGAAGCTTCCAGTCTAACTGTCCGTATCCCACATCAATAGAATACACCTTGACGCCGCCGTTCTGGAGCATGCAGTCTGTAAAGCCGCCGGTGGATGCACCAACGTCCATACAGACCTTGCCGGACAGGCTCACATCAAATTCGTTCATGGCCTTCTCAAGCTTCAGACCGCCGCGGCTGACATAGGGAAGGGTATTGCCCCTGACCTCTACCTTTACGGTATCTGCAAACATGGAGCCTGCTTTATCTTCTTTCTGGCCGTCCACATAAACCTGTCCGGCCATAATGTATGCTTTTGCTTTTTCTCTGGAAGGTGCAAGAGCGCGTTCCACAAGCATCATATCCAATCTTTTCTTCATTCTCTTATTCCTTCCGGTAATTCTTAATTCTTTCGGTAATGGCAAACGGACAAAGCCCAAGCTGCTTTCTCAGGCTGTCAACGCCGCCGTGGGCAACAAAACGATCCGGGATTGCCACTGGCAGCACATGGCAGTCTGGATGGTGTTCTTCCATATAGCTGCATACATGTTCCCCGAATCCGCCGTTTTGCACATTCTCCTCTACGGTTACGATCAGATCATGGTTCTTCGCCAGCTGATCCAAAAGCTCTGTGTCCATAGGCTTCACAAACCGCACGTTCACAAAGGTCGGATCACTGCCTGCGTTTCTGAGATTCTCGCAGACCTTCTGACAGACCTCCACCATGCTTCCAATGGCCAGAACCGCGATCTGGCTTCCATTTCTTAAAACCTCGCTTTTGCCAAGGCAGATGGGAGCCTGATGCTCCTTCATTCCCTGGTACGCATTTCCTCTTGGATAGCGGATTGCCACCGGGCCTTCGGCCTTCACTGCAAAATGCAGCATTTCCCTTAACTCCCAGTCGTTCTTTGGCGCCATGACCGTCATTCCCGGCATCATGCCAAGATAGGAAATATCAAAATTCCCCTGATGGGTCTCTCCATCAGCCCCTACCAGTCCCGCTCTGTCCACTGCGAAAATCACATGGAGCTTCTGCATGCACACATCATGAAGCATCTGATCTACAGCGCGCTGCAAAAAGGAGGAATAAATTGCCACAACCGGAACCACGCCCCCAAGGGCAAGTCCTGCGGCAAAGGAAACCGCATGCTCCTCCGCAATTCCCACATCAAAGAAACGGTCCGGATACCTCTGGGAAAACTTCTTAAGCCCGGTTCCTCCCGGCATGGCTGCTGTGATGGCAGCCAGTTTCTTCTCTTCCTCTGCCTCCTGGCAAAGCGCCTCAGAAAACACATCTGTATATCCCGGACAGGACTTCTGCTCCGTAGGTCTGCCTGTCTTCAAATCAAAAGGCCCGATTCCGTGGAACATATCCGGATTGCGTCTGGCCGGCTCATAGCCCCGGCCTTTTTCTGTAAGCACATGAACCACAACCGGTCCTTTCACACGCTTGGCTTCATTGAAAAGACGCATCATCTGGCGCATATTGTGCCCGTCTACAGGTCCTAAATAGGTAAGGCCCATATTCTCAAAAAGCATTCCCGGGATAAACAACTGCTTGATGCTGCTTTTGGTTCTTCGCACGGCATCCACCATGGCAGTTCCCACATGTGGAATCTTCTTCACAGCCTTGTTAACGCTCATTTTCATTCCGGTGTACGCCTCTGCGGTACGGATGGCGCTAAGATAGTGGGACATTCCGCCTACATTGGGGGAAATGGACATATTGTTATCATTCAGGATAATGATAAAGTTCGTCTCCAGCTCCGCTGCGTTATTAAGGGCTTCATATGCCATTCCGCCGGTAAGGGCTCCGTCTCCGATCACAGAAACCACATGGTATTTCTCACCCAGAATATCCCTGGCTCTCACATAGCCGAGGCCTGCGGAAATGGAATCTGAGCTGTGCCCTGCATCAAAGGAATCACAGCTGCTCTCTCCACGCTTTGGAAAACCGCTTAAGCCGCCTTCCTTGCGCAGAGTCTCAAATTCGTCCTTGCGGCCAGTGAGGATCTTGTGAGTGTAAGCCTGGTGCCCCACATCCCAGATCAGCTTGTCATCTGGAAAATCCAGTACATTATGCAGTGCCAGTGTAAGCTCTACCACGCCAAGATTGGATGCCAGATGTCCTCCTGTCCTGCTGACGGATTCAATCAAAAAGCTTCGTATTTCATCAGCCAGCTGCGGAAATTCCGCCAGAGGAATCTTGTGAATATCGTTGGGCTTTTTTATTTTCTCCAGAATCATTTGTATCCTTCTTTCACTTCCTGCGTCCCACCAGCTCCTTCACCAGGGTAAACAGGAATTCATTTTTCTTATTCAGCCCTTCCAGAAGCTTCACCGCTTCCTCTGACAGCTCTGCCACCTGCTGTGACGCCTTCTCGATTCCCATCAGGGTCACGTAAGTGGTCTTATGGTTCTTCTCATCGCTGTGGATAGGCTTTCCAAGCTCCTCGGCAGTGCTTGTCACATCCAGGATATCGTCCTGGATCTGAAATGCAAGTCCAATTCCGGAAGCTGCCTTTTCCACCACAGCCACTTCTTCTGCTGAAGCGCCGCCAAGAATGGCGCCTGCCATCATGGATCCTTCGATCAGGGCAGAAGTTTTGTTCTCGTAAATATAGTTGATCATTTCACGGCTCATAGGCTTGCCGTCATTTTCCACGTCCACGCTCTGGCCGCCCAGCATTCCGTAAAGTCCGGTCTTGTGGGACATTACCTTCAGCGCGTTGATCACACGCGCTCTGGCCTTCTCGTCCTCAGCCAGATCAAAAGCGGTCAGCATCACCTCATAGGCATAGTTCAGAAGTGCCACGCCGCTTAAAACGCCCATTGCTTCCCCGTAAACCTTGTGGGTGGTCAGACGCCCCCTGCGGTAATCGTCATTGTCAAGAGCAGGCAGGTCATCATGGACCAGGGAATGGGTGTGGATCATCTCCATAGCCGCCATAAAAGGATAAGCCAGCTTGTCCTCACCGCCAAACATTCTGCAGGTCTCCAGGATCAGCATAGGGCGAAGACGCTTGCCTCCTGCCAGTACACTGTAATTCATGGCCTGTGCCATAGTTTTGGCAAAGCCCTCCTCCCTAGGAAGATAGGACTTTAACACAGCTTCGATCTCTTCTGTTCTTTTCTTTAATTCATCTTGAAAATTCACCAAGGCTACCATCCTCATTCATCTGAAGCATTTTCTTTTCCACAGTGTCAAGTTTGTCATTGCAAAATTTCAGAAGCCCCATTCCCTGCTTGTAAAGCCGGAAGGAATCCTCCAGAGAGGTCTCACGGTCTTCCAGCTTGTCAGCCAGAACATCCAGCTCTGAAAATGCCTCCTCCAGAGTTTTCTCTTCTTTTTGGTTCTCAGCCATCGTCCCGCTCCTCCTTTCTTGTATCCTGAACAGCGGCACGGATGGTGCCGTCTGTCACATAAACCAGCAGACTATCCCCTTGTTTTACCTGGGAAACAGATGTGACGGTCTTTCCCTTCTCATCTGAAACATAGGAGTAGCCCTGATTCAGCTTGCGAAGTGGGGAAAGTCCGTAAAACCGTTCCAGATACAGAGACAGTCTGTGTCTTTTATCCTTTATCTTCTGTTCCATAGCAGAGGAAATCCGCTCCTGCATGTCCGCCGCATACTGCTGTTGGTCTCTTAACCTGCTCTCCGGATTCAGGTACTGAAGGCGTGTCTGGTAACGCTCCACCTTCGCCCGGTTCACATCGATCCGGTTCCATATAGCACGTTCGATTCGCTCCTGGTAGCCCTGCATGGCATCCAGAAAGCTTCTGCAGTCAAAATAAGCAAGTTCAGCCGCTGCTGACGGAGTGGGTGCACGAAGATCCGCCACAAAATCCGAAATGGTAAAATCGGTCTCGTGACCCACTGCGGAGATCACTGGCGTACGGCATTCAAAGATTGCCCTTGCCACCTCTTCCTCATTAAAAGCCCACAAGTCCTCAATGGAACCGCCGCCCCGGCCTACAATGATCACATCCACGCCGGCTTCATCCAGCATCTGGATTCCCTTTACAATACTGGCAGCCGCCCCCTCCCCCTGCACAAGTGCAGGATAAAGAATAGTCTGGACAAATGGATTGCGCCGGGTGGAAACATTGGCAATGTCCCGGATGGCTGCACCTGTAGGGGAAGTAACCACTCCCACCCTGCTGGCAAATTCCGGAATAGGCTGCTTGTATTCCTGTGCAAACATGCCCATATCTTCTAACTCCTGCTTCAGGGCAAGAAAACGCTCATAGAGGGCACCAGCCCCTTCCAGGGTAATCTCCCTGGCATAAAACTGGTAGCGTCCGTCTCTCTCATACACATCCACTCTGCCGCCTGCCACAACCTTGTCCCCATCTTTCATGCGGAAGGCCAGTCCCTTACGGGAGCCTGCGAACATAACACAGCTTAAGGTGCCGCTTTCGTCCTTCAGGGAAAAATAGATGTGGCCGCTTGTGTGGTATTTGCAGTTGGATACCTCGCCTTTTACATAAATATTCTGTAAAAAATAGTCCTGGGTAAACATGTTCTTTACATAACGGTTTACCTGCGCTACAGAATATACATTATTCATTCTTATTTTCCGGTGCCTTGGATCTCACATTGGAGTTCACGACAACGATGGTCTTGGACGGATCCTTCACCTTGAAGCCGGACTTCGGTCTTGCAGGGGATTTCTCCTGGGATTTAGCTGGGGATTTCTTTGCAGCAACCTTCTTATCCGGATTGGCGATCTTGCCAAGGATACCGTTTACGAATGCGCCAGACTCCTCGGAGCCGAAGCATTTGGCCAGCTCTACTGCCTCATTGATGGCAACTCCTACAGGCACTTCTTCTTTCTCATATTCCAGCTCATAGACAGCCAGACGAAGCACGGTAAGGTCTACGCGGTTCATACGGCTGGTCTTCCATCCCATGCTGATGCCGTTTAACTTGGCATCCAGCTCATCGGTATGGTTCATAATGCTCATATATTTTTTGCTGATGTATTCCTTATCCTTCTCTTCCAGATTCTCAATATCAGCAAAGTATAAAGCAAGCTGCTCTTCCATCTCTTTCTGTGAATTGAATTCGCTCATAAAAAGCAGCTTGAAAATGTGTTCTCTCTGTTCCCTTCTTCTCATGGTTCCTCCTATTTATGACTCCCGGATAATTACAGGGTAATGTCTGCTGACGCAGACATTTTTATTTTTTTTACTATGAAAGTCATAGTAAAAAAAGGAAAGGTTTACTTTCCTTTTTCGTTCTCCATATCTACGCTTGCAATATGAATATTGACGTCTGCCACTTCAAGGCCGGTCATGTTCTCAATGGCTGCCTTGACTTTCTCCTGGACCTTCTTGCTGGTCTCGAGGATGTTCATGCCGTACTCAATGTTCAGTGTCAGATCAACGGTTACAACGCCGTCCAGAACTTCTACCTTCACGCCCTTGGAAAGATTCTTCATTCCAAGCTTGCTTACCAGCTCATTGGTAATGTTGCCTGCCATGGAAGCAACGCCGTCTACCTCTGTAGCTGCAAGTCCGGCAATAATAGTAACCACCTCATCTGCGATCTGAACCTCGCCGATTCCCTCAAGATCCTGTATCTTATATGTTGTTCTCTTCTCTGCCATATTTCAAAACCTCCTAGGTTTAATCCATCGCAGCTGCTTCACACATCCACAGCTGCGAACCATCTAAGTATTCCTATTATAGCAAAATGCCGCAAAAATGAAAAGAGTTATTTACTGAATTCTGTTAATATTAAGTCTGGATTTCGATCCTCTGTCATGCCCACGCTCCATGCATTGACAAACAGAAGCAGCGGATTGCCCTTCAGGTCGGTAACCTTCTTCATATCAGAGGTTCCCGCGATCTTGTCCACATTGACTTTCTCTTTGTTTGCGATCCATCTGATATGCTCATAAGGCAGGTTCTCCAGGCGGATCTCCACGTTATACTCATTTTCCAGACGATATTTCAAAACATCAAACTGAAGCACACCTACAACGCCCACAATGATCTCTTCCATATTTCCGTAAAGCTCCTGGAAAATCTGGATGGCACCTTCCTGCGCAATCTGGTTGATGCCCTTTACAAACTGCTTTCTCTTCATGGTATCCAGAAGTCTTACCCTTGCAAAATGCTCCGGTGCGAAAGTCGGGATTCCCTCGAAAGCAAATTTATTTCCCGGTGCACAGATGGTATCACCAATGGAAAAAATACCCGGGTCAAAGACACCGATAATATCTCCTGCATAAGCTTCATCTACCACATGGCGGGATTCTGCCATCATCTGCTGGGGCTGGAGAAGTCTCATCTTCTTCTCGCCTTGCACATGGTAAACCTCCTGGGAAGCGTCAAATTTGCCGGAGCAGATACGCATAAAGGCAATTCGGTCACGGTGTGCCTTGTTCATATTGGCCTGAATCTTAAATACAAAAGCGGAGAAATCATCGCTCATAGGATCTACAAGGCCGCAGTCTGCCATTCTTGGAAGAGGGGATGTGGTCATTTTCAGGAAATGCTCCAGGAAAGTCTCCACACCAAAGTTGGTAAGAGCTGATCCAAAGAATACAGGAGTCAGTTCTCCTTTACTTACCATCTCCTGATCAAACTCTGCGCTTGCGCCGTCCAGAAGCTCGATTTCCTCAAGAAGCTGGTTCTTCTGCTCCGGGTCCATCACCTCAAGCACGTGAGGATCATCCAGGGAAATCTCCTCGAAGCTTCCCTCCTTGGTACCCTTCTGGGTATCGGAGAAGGTCAGGATCTTGTTAGTGTTGCGGTCGTAAACACCGCGGAATTTCTTACCGGAACCAATTGGCCAGTTAATAGGACAGGTTGCGATTCCAAGCTCCTTCTCGATCTCATCCAGAAGATCGAAGGTGTCGTTGGCATCACGATCCATTTTGTTAATAAAGGTAAAAATAGGAATATGTCTCATTACACAGACCTTGAACAGCTTTCTGGTCTGGGCCTCAACACCTTTGGAACCGTCAATTACCATAACTGCGGAGTCCGCAGCCATCAGGGTACGGTAGGTATCCTCTGAGAAGTCCTGATGTCCGGGGGTGTCCAGGATATTGATGCAATATCCGTCGTAATGAAACTGCAGTACGGAAGAAGTAACGGAAATACCTCTCTCCTTCTCAATTTCCATCCAGTCTGATACTGCATGGCGGGCCGTTGCCTTTCCTTTTACGCTTCCGGCCAGATTAATGGCTCCGCCATACAGCAGGAATTTCTCTGTAAGAGTGGTCTTACCTGCATCCGGGTGGGAAATAATGGCAAAGGTTCTTCTTTTTTCTATCTCTTTCGTATACTTCGACACGTTTAGCCTCCTATTGATCTATATATGCCGCTTGCGGCGGCACGCTTCATGAATGCGTTCCTAATTTTTTACAGCATTCCTATTCTATTATACGGAATACCGCACTGTCAAGGGGTTACTGTTCACTTCGTGCACAGTAACACGCTTCGCGATGCACAGAAATCATGCTTTGCATGATTTCGCGCCGAAGTTCTCGGGTTTTCTGTGAACTTTGTTCACAAAAAACACCTCGCGGAATATTACCAGTGAATGGTATCATCAAGGGGTATCGTCATCGATATCTACAGATGTTGACATGGATGCAGTCTCATCTGCAGAGTCTTCCATGCTCTCGTTCAGCGGCGTGATCACAATGTTCTCCGGGGCGATTCCGGTTTTGCGCTTTACAATGTCCTCGATCTGTGCCCTTTTGGCATCGCTTAGGTCTGCTTCCGGCACTACGATGTCTGCCGTTTCCCCGGTGAGGTTGACGATCACGTTCTCGAAGCCCTTTGCCTCCAGAAGAAGCTCTGCAGCAGATTCCTTTTCCGTCAGGTCCGCCATGGATACCATGGTGCTGACTGCCTCCTGCTTCTGGTCATCTCCAAGCTCCTGGTTGTTGATGATCGCCTGCAGGTCTGCCTTGTTCTGGGAACGGATCTGCTCCCTGGACAATTTGGCCTGGGCTGCAAAATCCGACGCAGCCGTAAGTACAGCTTCCCCAGGTGTGCTGGTTGCCTGATCCGACACATCCGAAAGAGAGCCATCTGCCCCGTTCTCATCCAGAAGGGCTGTTTCATCGGTAAGGTCATAATCCACATCTTCCAGGATACTGCTGCCGTCCGTGCTTGCCGCCTGATCCTTAAATCCCAGATCCACATCCGCGAAATTCAGGTATCCGGCAACTGCGATCAGAACCGCCAGCGAAGTAATGATTACCTGGTTTTTTTTCAGAATCTTTTTCACTTTACCTCTCCTCATTTCATTTTCATTACTCTAATCTTATGGGCATCTACTTGAAATAATGCCATAACTGCCTCTACAATATTCCGGGAAACAACAGAATTGTCGGCTCCCTGGGCTGCGATCAGCACCCCTGTGACAGTTTCCTTTCCCGAGCTGTAAAAGCTCTGGCTGTCCGGATTCTCCCCTGTCATCAGTACTACGCGCACTTCCCCCACACCCTCAACCTTTGACAAAAGGTCCTCCAGCTTTTCTTCCAGTGCAGTTCTTTGTACCTCTGCATCGTCAGAAGCAGTATCTGTAAAAATCCCGGTGCTTTGGCCTTTCCCCGAACTTTTTTCCCCTTTTTTATCGGACACCGGAAGTGCGATCACTGTCAGAAGCAATCCCAGAAGAAGAAGGATCACCCACTGTCTGGTTCCCATCTTCCCCAGAAAGGATCTCACAGTTTTCAGCCCGGATTCCCCATTCTTTTCCAAGTTCATCCTTTATCCTCCCCTCAAGATCCTCATCCGGCACCTCTTTGGTCCATACAGAGGCTTTTAAAAGCTCCCCTTCTATATGTACTTCGCAATACAGGACTTCTATGCCATTCTTTTGCAAACTTTCCAGAATATTTTCTCCAAGCTGCTCCTCCATTCCTGTTTCCAGCAGGTTTTTCTGGAGATTCTCCATTTCCAGTTCCAGGCGCTTCTGCTCTTCCTGCTGGTAAAGTCCCGAAAAACTGTCTGGCAGCTGACGGCTTTTTTCCAAAAGGGAAAGCACGGGCGTGACCAGCATGACCATGAGAACCAGGCCCATGAAAAAACGCACATAGCGCTGGTATTTCTCTGTTGGGACTAAGTGGAGAAGCATGGTCAGAAGAATGTAAAAGATGGCAAGACATTTGATCCAGCTATAGATGGCTTCCTTCATAGCACACCTCCTTCCTGACTGGCTTCTGCTGCATTCCCCAAACAGACCGCCTATCGGCAATAACTCCATATTTACCCACCAACAGACGCCATCAGAATCACAAAGGTAAGGATGCACATCACCTCCGCCGTGATCATGATCCGAAGGAGCATGGCGCACCCTTCTCCCATGGTTCCAAGGCAGCCCACAATCCGCTTATCTGACACCGGCTGGGCCGCGGCGGCAAGGAAACGGTAGCTAAGGGAAAGTACGCCGTAATGGATCACCGGTCCTGCACCAGCCAGAAGAAGAGCCACCACAGCCACCGCGCCCAGGCAGTTTTTCACAAGAAGGGCACCAGTGAGAATCAGCTCTGTCACCACGTTCACCGCATTTCCCACTGCCGGAATGGCTCCCGCTGTTTTGCCGATGGCAGTCCGCTTGATGGCATCCATGGCAGGCGCCACAAGCCCCCGCACAGCCTGAAGCCCAAGCACAGCCCCCAGCATGGTTTTCAGGCTCCAGCTGATCAAGGTTTCCAGAAGCTCTGCCATTTTGCTGAGCATGTCCTCCTTTGACAGATGATTTACCAGGCAAAGAAGCACGTACAAATTGGCTCCCGGCAGGATCAGGGTGAGCAGCAGCCATTCCACAAGCCAGACAAGAAGCAGCACTCCCTGGTAAAAAGCAGTTGCTGTCAATGTCCCGCTTGCTGCAGAAACTGCCACAAAATAGGCAGGGGCAAGTCCCTTCATAAACTGGGTCAGCCAGTCCAGCTGTTTTCCCATGGAAATCCCAAGACTTTGGTAGCTGTTCATCAGGATCGTGAACAAAAGAAGATAGATCATATAAAAGCTCACATCCCCGATCTGCCCATTTTCAAACACTGCCGCAAAATTGGAAAACAAGGCGGCCGCCAGCACCAGCAGAAGAATGCGCATAAAGTTGGCCCGTTCCTGCTCCAATCGATCAAAAAAGAGGCTGCGCAAAAAGCTTTGCACCGCCTCTTTTGAAAATACAGTTTCCCCGCTTATCATATTTTTCAGAGCTGTTTCCATGGAAAAACTCTCTTCCCCAAGCATCTCGTCCATCAGCTTCTGAACCTGCTCAAAGGACATGTCCGAAACCAGTTCCTGGGAAACCGGATCTGAAGTTCCCGAAACCGTTCCAGCATTGGTCTCATCTGCATCCTTTTCCGTTTGCAGCCCATAGGAATTACTTTGCTTTCTCTCTTCCATGGCACTTACCTGCCTGGAGCAGAACTGCCCGCAAAACAGCGCCAGCAGCAAGCCCAAAACGATTCTGCGCCAATCCGTTTTCCTTCTCCCACCGCTAGGTCTCATACCATAAACTCCTGAATGGTCCGAAGAAGCGCCATAAGCACAGGCATACTCAGAACCATCACAGACAGCTTGCAGAACAGTTCGATCTGGGCCGCTGTGGTGCTGTACCCGGCGTCCTTGCAGATTCCGGAAGCAAACTGCCCGATGTAGGTGATTCCTACCATTTTTACCAGAGTGGAAATATATTCCGTATCCACAGGCAGGGCTTCCTGGATTTTCCCCAGGGATTCAAACAGATACCGGATTTTTCCCACAGCAAGTCCCATGATCACAAGCCCGATCCCCACAGTAATAAAACAGGCGTATTCCGGTTTGGTTCCTTTCATGAGAAAGCCGAGCATCACACCGCATACGCCTAATAAAGAAATTTTTATAATGTCCATATTCCACCTATAGCTCAAACAATTTTTTAATACTGTCAAAAAGCTCATAAATGTAAGGTACGATCCAGAAAAGCACCACCAGAAGTCCCGCAAGACTGACCAGAAATGCCTGTTCCTCCCTGCCGCTGTGCTTGAGCACCTGGGAAAGTACAGAGACCAGGATCCCTACAGCAGCAATTTTAAAAATAATACTGACTTCCAAGGGCTCCTCCTTTCTGGCATCACCACATCAGCACAGCAAGCAGAATCCCGCCCAGAATTCCCATGCTCTGGTACATTTTCTGCCGCTTCGGCATCCCGCTTTTCAGTTCCCGGATCCGTTCCCTTAATTCCTCTTCCAGAAGGGTCAGCTGCGCCACCTGCATCTCTTTGTCCAGATATCCCAGCTTTTCACCAAGAGAAAGAAAGCACTCCTGCTCTTCCGGCGAAATTTTCTCCATAGGCAGGCACTTAAAGGCACATTCCCGGAAAATAACTTCAAAGGCAATGCCGGATCTCTCCCCGATCCTTCCGGCCGTCTCTTCCAGAAACAGCCTGTACTCTCCCGGCATCTTTTTCGCCACATCTAAAAAGGCATCCTCAAGAGAAGCTCCCGTGCAGCGGATTTCTCCCTTTAACAGCAGAAGAAGCTGAGCCAGCCTCTCCAGTATTTTCAGTCTTCCAGACAACTCCATGCTTTTGCAAAGCCCAAGACCGGTTCCTGAAAAAATGATCAGAATGATCCCTGTTGTTTTCAACAACGCCTCCCGTTTCTGTCATAGATTCCCTGTATGGTTCCTGCATGATCTCCCCTATCCAGGAAAATGTAGCGCTCAAACACCCGTCTTCGCACCAGATTTTCAAATAAGGGCTGCTGGATCACATCCTCAATGGAATTGCCGTGAGCTGTTGCAATCACCTTACAGCCGCTGTGGATCACCGATTCCACGGCCTTGAAATCTTCTTCCCGTCCCAGCTCATCTACAGCTACAACTGCCGGGGACATGGAACGGATCAGCATCTCCATGCCTTCCGCTTTGGGACAGCCGTCCAGCACATCGGTGCGCATGCCAAGGTCATTCTGGGGAACGCCCTGATAGGACCCTGCAAGCTCACTTCTCTCGTCCACAACTCCCACTGTCATTCCCGGGAATTTTTCTTTCCCGTTGCTGAGCTGGCGGATAATGTCACGAAGCAGAGTGGTTTTGCCTCCCCTTGGCGGGGAAACGATCAGAGTGTGGGCCACCCAGTCTCTTTTTCGGATGTAAGGCATCACCGGGTCTGCACAGCCTACCACCTCATGGGCAAGGCGCACATTGATGCAGGAAATATATTTCATTCCCCGGATCTCATTTCCATCCAGGATTACCTTTCCGGTAACGCCTACCCTGTGGCCGCCCTGAACAGTGAGAAAGCCCTGGCGGACCTCATCCTCATAAGAATACAAGGAGTAGCCGCTTACGTACTCCATGGTTTCCTTTAAATCTTCCCGGGTCACCACATATTTGCCGTCCTCGTCAGTGAGAAACCCCTCACCGCCGTCATAGGTGTAAAACAGGGGGCGCCCCACTCTCAGGCGGATCTCGTATATTTTGTCATAATCAAGGTCTGCATTTATCAACAGTCTGCGGATATTGCCTGCAAACAGGTTCTGGATCTGCTCTGCTTCTATCTTGTATCACCTCTCAATTTTAATATATGTGGACAATCCCGGATTCATGCACATTAGAACGTGTTTGAAAAAAGCTCTAGTACTGGCTTACAGAGTTCTGGGTACTTTTCTGGTATTCTTCCATTCTTGGAAGGCTCAGCTTTAATACCCTGTCCACTATATTCACGGATGCTGCGCTGTATGCATAGGCAGCGGATTCAAACAGCACATACAGATCGTCCCCGTCCACAAAGATCTGCTCGATCCGCTCCGGGAAACGATAGCTGATGGCTGAATTTTCATCTACGTAAAGACGCTTGTCGGATTTCTCGTAAAATACCACGCGGGAAGGCAGAATTCCAAAGGAATGGGACAACAGCAGCTTGTCATTATAGAAGGTCATTCCCTGTGCCTGCTCGGAGATGGTGGAATAATCAAGAGGCACTGCCATCTCGAAGTTCATTCCAAGTCCCTCATCCATGGTATTGATCAGATTTCCCTCATCGTCCACTGCGTATCTTGCAATGGCGCTTTCCGTATATTTAGTAAAACAGCCAACGTACAGGCAACCCTCATAAAAGGTCATAAAGGAATCCCTTACGATTCCGTAAAGGCTGGCGATCTGGTTGGTCGCAATGGGACGCTGGCTCTTATCATAGTCATAATTCTTGATGGATTCCATGGTAAGGCTTACCGCCTGGGCAAGCTCCTGGGTATTGGAGGAATACCACAGAATCTGGTGCTCGCTGTCATAGGCCAGACCGCCCACATGAGGCTGTCCGGGCAAAACAATTTCTTTAATAAATCTGTGTGACTCCTTATCGATCATGTAGATCACAGAGTTATGCTTCTTCGCATGACAGTAGGCACTTACAAAAACATAGTCTTCCGTTACAGCCAGCCCCTGAGGCGTCATAGTGGTGCACATGGCCGGCATATCACCCTCGCTGGTAAGAAGGGTTCTGGTTGATTTCAATCCGGGAATAATATAGGTTCCGTATTCCCGCTCTTTTTTCCGATCATCAAAGGCAAATGCCATCAGCTCTTCCTTCTGGGAAAGCATCTGGATCTGCCCTCTTAAGGTGTAATAGGCCGCCTCCTGGTTGGTAACCTTCCGCTTGGCAGGCGGCTCATTTCTTCCTCTGTATATAAACGCATAAGCGCAGTAAGAACCCGCAAGGACCAGGATCATAATCAGGATCCGGATCCAGAATAAGCGGTTTCTCCATTTCAGTTTTTTCGTCATTTATCTCCACTGCTTTTTGCAACTGGTCACTGCCTTTTCACGGCAGACAAATGGTTCTGTTTCTCATTTGCTGCAATGCTGTACTGTTTCGCACAACATTCCACATTATACTTTATATTCCTGGTGTTTACAAGGGGAAATATTACAGACCGGTTTCCTCCAGAAATCTGGATGGGTCTCTTTCCTTCTCATACTGCCGTCTCACATAGCACAGGGTCAGTTCTTTTTTCGCACGGGTCATTCCCACATAGAAAAGCCTGCGCTCCTCTTCCAGGGCTTCCTCCAGAACCGCCTTTTTGTAGGGGATGCTGCCCTCATTTACATTCATAATGTAAACCTTGTCGTACTCAAGGCCCTTTACTGCATGAAGGGTGGACACCACAATTCCCTCCCGTTTCTTTTCCTGCTTTTTCGCCTGCTCGGCAAGCTTTTTTGTGTAATCCTCAATGTAGGCCTGCCACTCTTCCAGGGTTTTCATCCCCTTGGTGCTCTCCTGGATCCGGTCAAGGACCTCAAGAAGCTCCTCCGGGCGGATTTTCCGGTACTGGGCATACTCCATTAAGTACTGCTCGTAGCCCATTCCCTTTCGTATGAAATTCACAGCCGCATAAGGTGCCAGGGTGGAAAGGATCCGAAGATGGGTTTCCAGGGTGGTGATCCGGTCGCACATCCAGTCCTTGTCCTTGTATAATTCCTGCAGGGCATCAAAAGAAACAGTAGCAGATGTAAGGGCATCCCTTGCAATGTAGCGGTTCGGGCGGTTCATGATTTCCAGAAACGTCTTTCTGTTTCGGTCTCCTGCTGCCATCTCAAGGTACGCAATCAGATTCCGGCTGATCCAGTGGCGGAACAGATTGGGCAGCTGTTCTTTCATGGTAAAAGGAATCTGATACTCCATCAGGGCGCCTACAAGCCCCTCTGCCTCCTGGTTGGTGCGGAAAAGAACTGCCGTATCCTCCAGGTCTTCCCCTGCATCCAGGCGCTTTTTCAGAAAAGCGGAAACTCTCATATACTCTTCCCTTGGATTGTCAAACTCCATCATGCGCACAGGCTTTCCCTGTTCATTTGGAGTAGACAGCTGCTTCTGGAAACGCTTTTTGTTGCAGTCCACCACGTTCATGGCAGCCTGAAGCACGTTTTTGGTACAGCGGTAATTGATGTTCAGAAGCACAGTCTCTGCCTTTGGATAATCTTTGGTAAAGTTCAGCATAATTTCCGGCTTGGCGCCGCGGAAATGATAGATGGACTGGTCGTCATCCCCCACAATGAAAAGATTGTCCCTTGGCTTTGCCAGCATACGCACAATGTCGTACTGGAGGTGATTAATGTCCTGGAACTCATCCACCATAATGTACTGGAACTTATTCTGCCACGCTGCCAGAATATCCTTTCTCCTGTCAAACAACTGGTAACAGCAAAGAAGCATGTCATCAAAATCCAGTTTCCGCCTTTCACGCAGGGTTTTCTGATAGCCTGTGTAAATCTGCCGGAACACATCATCCGGGCAGCAGGAGGAATAATAGTGATCCAGGGCGATCCGGTTTCCTTTTACCACGCTGATCTCCTTTGCCACATCCTCCTGGAAATCCCCTTCCTGGGTCAGCTCCTGTCCGTATTCCAGGGTCATTTCCTTCAAAATGGCGTACTTTTCCTCCTCGGAGAGAATATTTCCCGCGCCAAGCCCGTAGGCATGCTTTAAAATGCCGTAAAACACGCCGTGGAAGGTTCCGAAGGTCACATCCGTAGAGGCCTGTCTTGTAAATTTCAGGAAGCGCTCCTTCATTTCTCTGGCAGCAGACCTGGAAAAGGTCACAACAAGAACAGAGGATCCGGGTATTTTGCCCTCACCAGTCATATATGCAGTTCTTTCAACGATCACTGAGGTTTTCCCCGAACCGGGGCCTGCCAGAACCATCATAGGTCCTGACAGGTGAGCGATTGCTCTTAATTGAGATGGATTTCTTTTCATTACAGATTTTCAAGCTTTTCAATAGCTGCGTTTACACGGCGGAGGGTCTCCTCCTTGCCGATGATCTCCATGATCTCAGTAGCGCCTGCAGGAGTCATCTGCTTGCCGGAAACAGCTGTACGAAGCGGCCACATTACATAACCGTTCTTGTAGCCTTTCTCCTTGACAAATTCACTTAAGGAAGCGAAAAGCGGATCGTTGGTGTAATCCTCCTGTGCCTCCAGAACCGGAAGAGCTTCCTTGAGTACGGTAAGGGAAGTCTCTTCGTTTGTTTTCATTTTCTTGTGGCAGTACATGGATGCGTCGTACTCCGGAACAGCCTCAAAGAAATCGATGAGCGCCGGGATATCCGGGAAGGTCTCGATTCTGGTCTGAACCATACCTGCGATCTTCTTAAAGTTGAAGTCCTTTGTGAGAACCTGCTTCATGTATGGAAGTGCTTTCTCATAGAATACGTCCGGATCCATTTTCTTGATATACTCGCCGTTCATCCAGCGAAGCTTGTTGATATCAAATACAGCCGGGGACTTGTTGATGTGGTGGTAATCAAATTTCTCAACCAGTTCCTGGAGGCTGAAGATCTCGTTATTGTCTGCCGGGCTCCATCCAAGAAGTGCAACGTAGTTTACAATTGCCTCGGAAACGAATCCCTGGTCCAGAAGATCCTCGTAGGAAGAATGTCCAGAACGCTTGGACAGCTTGGCATGTGTCTCGTCTGTGATCAGCGGGCAGTGTACGTAGGTAGGGATTTCCCATCCGAAGGCTTCGTAAATACGGTTGTATTTCGGAGAGGAAGAAAGGTACTCGTTTCCTCTTACTACGTGGGTGATTCCCATCAGATGGTCGTCTACAACGTTGGCAAAGTTATAGGTTGGGTATCCGTCGGATTTGATCAGGATCAGATCCTCCAACTCCTCGTTGTTTACTGTGATGTCTCCGTAGATTACATCATGGAAGGTGGTTGTTCCTTCTGTAGGCATGTTGAAACGGATTACATGGGGCTCGCCTGCATCCAGACGGCGCTGTACTTCTTCCTTGGAAAGCTTCAGGCAGCGTTTGTCATAGATAGAGATCTCCTTGCCTGCAACTACGCGCTTCATGCTCTCCAGTTCTTCCTTCTGGCAGAAGCAGTAGTAAGCGTCTCCCTGGTCTACAAGCTGTTTGGCATATTTCAGGTAAATGCCCTGTGCCTGGCGCTCGCTCTGTACGTACGGTCCGTATCCGCCGTCCTTATCCGGTCCCTCGTCATGAAGAAGGCCTGTCTTCTCCATGGTGCGGTAAATAATGTCAACAGCGCCCTCTACATAGCGCTCCTGGTCTGTATCTTCAATACGGAGGATGAAATCTCCGCCTTCATGCTTGGTAATAAGATATGCGTATAACGCGGTTCGTAAATTTCCAACATGCATTCTGCCTGTAGGGCTTGGTGCAAATCTGGTTCTGATCTTCGTCATGATAATTGTTTCTCCTGTTTCTTTATTTGCGGCTGTTTCCCGCTATCGATACCTGCCCTGGAGCACGTTTGAAAAAGGCTCTGGCAGATTTCTCAAAATGGGTGTCGCGCCGCATCTTTTCTGTCTTTTCCCATTATATGATATCAGGGGCAAAAGACTTTTTGACCCTAACATTATTATATACCTAAAGGTTAAAAAATGTCTATAGGCTTTCCCGGACAAAATTTCTGGGAAATGCCGAAAAAAATCTCCCCGAAGCAGGTCCGCCTCAGGGAGATCAGCGCGCGTAAAAATTATGCGTCGATTCCTTTATCTCTCAGGTAGTCGATTACGTCGCCAACTGTATTCAGCTCTGTAAGCTCCTCTGCCGGGATCTCAATGTTGTACTCATCTTCCAGAGCCATAACAAGCTCGAAGAGGTCAAGGGAATCTGCTCCTAAGTCATCCTTAAAAGAAGTATCTGCGGTAATTGTCTCTGCGTCGCAGTTAAGCTGCTCTGCGATCATTTCACTCATCTTTTCTAACATTGTTCATTCTCCTTTAAATAAATATCGTAACCGTTCATCACCCTCACAGTTACGCCCTTCGCGATGCATCAAAATCATTCTTCACATGATTTCGCAGCCAGGTTCTCGGCTTCTCTTGCGCCGTATTTCATACACTGCGGAAAGTATATAATCTGGTGGCGCATTTGTCAAGAGAATTATAGTATAAATTCCGGTTCCTGGAATTTAATCTGTCTCGCCACGCTGAGGGCCAGTCCCATCTCTGCCATCAGGAACAAAACCGAGGTTCCTCCATAGCTGATAAAGGGCAGGGTAACACCTGTGTTCGGCATCAGATTCAGCACAACCGCCACGTTCATAATGACCTGAAGGGCAATATGTATAAACACACCGCTTACCAGCATGGAACCGAACAGATCCGGTGCATTCTGGGCAATAAAAAACAGTCTGTACAAAAGATAGGCAAACAGGGCCAGCACCATAAGTGCCCCAAAGATTCCCAGTTCCTCGCAGATAATGGAAAAGATCATATCGTTCTGTGCCTCAGGCACGCTTCCTAACTTCTGGATACTGTTTCCAAGCCCTCTTCCAAAAAAGCCGCCGGAACCAATGGCATAAAGGGCCTGCAGAGTCTGATAGCCGTCTCCGCTTGCATCTGCCTCCGGGTGAAGCCATACCTGGATACGGCGCAGACGGAAGCTTCCCTCTACTACATCCATGCGGGAAACAACATACACCAGGATTGCTGCCAGAACGACTCCCACTGCTGCCACGAGAATAAAAGGCTTGGTCTTTGGATGTGCAATAAATACCAGACCAACTGTAATTCCGAAAATAATAATAGCAGTACTTAAGTTCTGTGTCAGCCAGTATGCAAGAAATGCCTGGAAGCCTCCGACCCCGAGAAGTACCATAGATGCCTTTAAGGTTTTCACACGCTTGCCCATTTTCACGATCAGATAGGACAGACAGATGATCACCGCGATCTTGGCGACCTCTGCAGGCTGGAACTGAACTCCTAACTTCAGCCATCTTCTGGCACCGTGGGAGGTTACTCCAAGAGGCGTTTTAACAAGTACCATCAGCACCACAGCTGCAAAATAGATCAGCATAGGGATTTTCTGCAGAAGATGATAGTCAAAATAAGACTCTATAATTGCCATCACAAGACAGCCTATGCTGTAAAGAGCCTGCTTCTTGAAATAAAACATATCGTCCCCTTCATTGATCTGTGCCATGTAGGAGCTTGTACTGTAAAGCATAATAAGACCGAAGCACATGATCAGGATAATGACCGCTACCAGATTGAAGTCATAGTAGTCCGATTTCCCGATTTTCAGTGCTTTTCGGATTTCATAGGCAAGGCCTTTTTTCTTCTTTGCTGACCTGGCACCTGCCTTTTTGTTTTTCGCAGCATCCATTGAATCACCTGTTCCTGTTTCTTTCTATGTCAGTTTCTAGTGTGCCGACAAGTTGATTCTTGTAGCAATCTTGCAGGATAAATTTTTTATTTCAAGGCGGAGGAAGGAGGCGTAGCGGTGGCTACGGCGACCGACGACAACGCAGAAATAAGAAATTTAGACGCAAGATTGTTCTAGAAATCAACTTGTTGGCACACTAGAGCGTGTTTGAAAAAGGCTTTCTGCAAGATGTGCGTCACAATTTGTGGGAGATTTTGTCCGGATGAGGGCGCCGTAGCGGGCTACGGCAACTGAATTCGGGCAAAATATACCGCAAAGTGGGGCGTGCAGATTGCGGGAATGATTTTTCAAACACGCTCTAGTCCTCTTCCCAATTTGTTTCATTATAGCAGACTCCTTTCGGGGACGCAAGGGAGTATAAGGGTTCCGCCCCATGAACCCATAAAGAAAGGGGCAGGATCATCTCCCGCCCCATCTTGCTTCTGTTATATTTTCGAAAACAGTTCTGTCAATTCAGGATCAGTCTTCGCTGCCGTCATCAAAGCCTTCTGTCTCGATAATGAACTTCACGTTTCCGCTCATGGAATCATCAAGACCTGTGAAGGATGTGTAAGCTGCGTCGTCAGACTGAAGTGCTTCCAGACGATCCAGTACGCTCTGGAAATCATCTTCCATGGTATCTTTCAGTTTCTTGATACCTTCATCGTAGAATTCCTTCTCGCCGTCTTTCAGTTCTTCTGCTCCGTCTTTCAGATCCTTAGCTCCGTCATTCAGTTCCTTAGCTCCATCTTTCAGATCCTTGGCTCCGTCTTTCAGATCCTTAGCTCCGCTCTTCAGATCACTTGCTCCGCTGTCCAGAGTCTTAGCTCCGCTCTTTAAGGAGCTTGTTCCACTCTTCAGAGTCTTGGCACCGTCATTCAGTTCCTTCGCACCGCTCTTTAAGGAGCTTGTTCCGTCTTTCAGAGTGTTTGCTCCGCTTGCAAGATCACTGGTTCCGTTCTTCAGATCACGCATTCCGTTGTTTACGCTGTTTGCTCCGCTTCTTAACTGAGATGCTCCATCTCTAAGATCAGCAGCTCCGCTCTTCAGCTGTGCAATACCAGCTTTCACCTGACCGCTTGCTGCTACCAGAGTACCAGCTCCGCTTACCAGATCACTAGTTCCTGCTGTAAGCTGTGCTGCCCCGCTGTTCAAAGAAGCGCTGTTGGAAGTCAGCTGATTTGCTCCGCTTCTAAGCGCTACGCTGTTTGCTGCAATTGTGCCAACGCCTGTTACCAGCTGGCCGGTTGCCTGGCTGATAGAAGAAAGTCCGCTGTCAAGGCTGCTCTTTGCACTCTTAAGAGTGGTTGCTCCGTCGAGAAGGGCATTTGCGTTTGCATTGTCCTTACCCTGAAGTGCGGTGATTCCGTTTGTAATAGTGTCTTTATTCTTAAGAAGTTCATCAGCACCTGCTGTCAACTGCTCTGCTGCACCAGTTTCTGTCAGCTGCTTGTAGCCAGCCTGAAGCTGCTCGTTTCCTGCGGAAATCTGTTTGGAACCTTCTACCAGCTTGTTTACATCATCTGTCATGGTGGAGATATCTCCAAGTCCTGCTACAAGGCTGCTTACTGCTGTCAGGCTCTCTCTAACCTGTGTACCGCCTTTTTTCAGCTGTGCTGCACCTGTTACAAGCTGACTGTTGCCTGCTTCTTTCAGCTGTGCAAGACCGCTGTTTAAGTTAGATACGCCAGTGCTTAAGGTAGATGCACCAGAAGCTGCGCTGCTTGCGCCGTCTGCTACGGAGGATGCACCGGAAATTAATTTGTCTGTCTCACCTTCCAGAGTGCTTACGGAATACTCACCTGCAGAAGTAACTTTTCCAGCTGTATCATACAAACCGCTTGCAAGCGCATTTAATGTGGCCTTAATATCATCTCCATTTGTTTCAGCTGTTACAGATACCTGTGACTGTGCTTCGATATTGCTCAGTTCGCCCTGTGCTGCGGATGCATTGTCTGCACTGCTGTATAATTGTCCTAATGCACTATTGATCAGTGCCGCTGTATTCTCATCCAGGGCAGAAGTATCAATGCTTTCCAAACTTGCAATTGCACTGCCTACAGAACTAGAAACTGCACTGATTTCACCGGATGCAGTACTTGTGGATACACCGGCTGACTGTGCTTCAACACTTGTCTGGATGTTTGCTGCTGCAGCACTAATTTGGTCTGCATAACTATTCATTGCTTCAGATGCAGTGCTGCTAATCTGCTTGATTGCGTCAGAGGTTCCTGTTTTCAGGCTTCCAAGTCCGTCTCTTACCTGAGCTGCACCAGTTGCAACTGCTGCGGTTCCATCTGCAAGACTCTTAGCTCCGTCTGCCACGCTCTGTGCTCCGTCTGCTGCCTCGCCAACCTTTGCCACATACTGTGTAGCTCCATCTGCAAGCTTATCTGCTCCGTCTACATAAGTATTCAGGCTTGCTACCATCTGATCCGGCTGAGCCTTCTCTACATTTACGGCTACCTCTGCCAGCTGAGTTGCTGCCTTGCTGATTCCGGCTGCTGCCTCATCGATTCCAGGTGCCAGCTGTCCAACGCCCTCTACAAGAGCTGTGGTTCCTTCCACATAAGCCTTGGTTCCCTCAGCCAGTGTGCTTGCGCCTGTTACATAAGTACTTACGCCATCGGTAAGCTGAGTTGCACCGTTTACATAAGAGGTAACACCATCTGCCAGCTGATTTCCACCAGCTACGTACTGATTCACACCATCGGTAAGCTGCTGCATTCCTTTGTTATACTCTGTAAGATTGGAGTTTACAGTATCTACACCTGCTGTATAGCTCTGAACACCATCTGCCAGGGAAGCAACACCGCTTGTGTACTGCTGCACACCGCTCTGCAGGGATTTCGCACCGCTGTTTAACTGGGAAGCACCGCTCTTGGCACTTGCAACACCTGCGTCAAACTCATTGTAGCTGGATGCCAGTGTGCTTGTTCCGCCGTACAGGGTTCTGGTTCCATCATAAAGATTCTTGGTTCCGCTGTACAGGGAATTGGTTCCGGAATAAAGCTGTCCAGCACCTGTATTTAAGGTCTTGGCTCCGTCTGCCAACTCAGCGGCTCCATCATCCAGATCCTTGCTTCCATCATAAAGGGTCTTGGTTCCGTTTGCCAGATCTCTGGCTCCGTCGTCCAGTTCCTTACTTCCATCGTAAAGCTCTTTGGTTCCGTCTTTCAGATCTTTGGTTCCGTCATAGAGATCCTTGGTTCCATCATAAAGAGTCTTGGTTCCATCGTAGAGATCCTTGGTTCCATCATAGAGATCCTTGGTTCCATCGAAAAGATCTTTAGAACCGTCTACCAGCTTCACTGCTGCATCATCCAGCTCATCCAGGGAATCCTGAAGATCATCCAGATCCTCGGAGTTCTCAAGATCCAGGCTGCTGAGAAGGTCTGTCACTGCCATGGTGAAGGTATTTCCCATGGTGCAGTCTGTTACGTCAGCTTCCATTGTGAAACCTTCCGGAATATCAATCTTATCAGAAAGATCATCGTTCAGATCCAGGCTGTCCTTCAGGCCAGGAACTGCAACTCCAACAACCATTTCCTTGTCGCCGTCAGAAATGACTTTACCATTATCAATGGTGACATTGGAGAAGTTGTCGGAAGAAAGGATCATTCCTGTTACCATAACAAATGGAGAATAAACTTCTACGTTCTTGTTATCTACCTTTACGGTCTTCTTGGATTTGTTGGTGTAGGAAACCTCCATACGAAGATGTCCGCTCTTGCCTGCGAGCTCATCCGGTGTGATTTCCTGATCGTCCAGGTAATATTTGATCTTCATATCAACAGGAAGTTCTTTATTGGAAGTTCCCTGATAATAAATATCACTGCTGTCTGTATTCCAGGTCACGTTCTCGCCGTCCTGGGTAAAGGTCTCATCACCCTTTACATTCTTAATTCCTTCCAGGTCAGATACATCGGATACATCTCCGTCTGCTGATCCGGAATTCTTCAGCCAGTCAGATACGGTAATATCTTTCACTTCACCTTCTGCTGTGGCATTTACGTATACGGTTTCTTCCTTGGAAACTGCATTCTCTGTATCCTGTGTGGCTGCAAGGATCGGGGTAGTTCCAAGTGCGGCAGCCATTCCAGCAGCCATGGTAGCGTTCAGAATTTTTTTATTTCTATTCATCACAATACAACTCCTTATTAAAATCATCGGTTAGTCATCTCTTAGCCTATAGAAGTTATACAACAAAACTGACCAGTAGTCAATATCTGTTTTTTATCCAAATCTTTTCTGGTTTTGATATTGACTTTTGGTCATTTTTGTTTAAAATAAAAATGAATCCACCGTATAACCGTACACAATGAGGAGGAACAGGCATGGGAAAACTGGAGTTAAACAAAATGAGAAAGAAAAGTGCTCTGTACAACACAGCCTTCGAACTCTTTACCACTAAGGGCCTTGCGAAGACCACTATCTCTGATATCGTGGAAAATGCAGGCGTGGCAAAGGGAACCTTCTACCTTTATTTTAAAGATAAATATGACATTCGAAACAAGCTGATCTCACATAAAGCAGGGGAGCTTTTCTCCCAGGCACGGGATGCACTGGAGCAGGCACATGTTACCGACTTCACCGCACAGCTGCACTTTCTGGTTGACAATATTCTGGACAGGCTGGAGACAGAAAGCGATCTTCTTGGTTTCATTTCCAAGAATCTGTCCTGGGGTGTTTTTAAGGATGCCTTCCAGGAGCAGGCGGACGAGGATGATTTTCCTTTTTTCCAGGAGTATCTGAATCTTCTGGATCAGTCCGATGTACAGTATGACTCCCCGGAGCTGCTTCTTTTTACCATTATCGAACTGGTAAGCTCCACAAGCTACAGCTGTATTCTGCACTCCCAGCCCGTCTGTCTCGCTGAGTACAGGCCCTATCTTCATAAGACCATCGACTGTATTCTGCAGGCCTTTGCCCACACTGACGAGTCAGGGCTTTCCGCAGCGAATATGAATGTAATTTCCGATAAACATTTCGACCAGAATTAAAAAAGACATCCTGAACAAACGCAAAGCATTTTGCTTCACACTTGCCCAGGATGTCTTTTTTATTTAGGTATACTTTCTTTTACATTTTTTCCAGCTTCACCCGAAATGAGATAGTCCGGGGTGTTTCCATTCCGTCGAAAAGAATGGCGTAGGCACTTTTTTCTGTATCTACATCTACGATAGTTCCCGGGCCGAAAATCTTATGCAGGATTTTCTGGCCTATAGGGTAATGGGATGGGGCTTCGTCGGTGAGAAGGCAGCGACTGCTCAGTTCAATGTATTCCCGTGCCTCTTTGATCAGTCCTTCTTCTGGTTTCCGGTCGTATTCCAGAAGATTCTGGTCAATGTCCAGGATGAATCTGGAAGGATATCTTGGGGAGCCATCCAGATTTCGTCCTTTGGCTTCTGAAAGATACAGGCGCTTCTTCGCTCTGGTCATGGCTACAAATGCCAGCCTGCGCTCTTCTTCCATTCCTTCTCTTGTCTTAGTCTTTCTGGATGGGAAAATACCCTCATTCATACCGCATAGAAATACATAGGGAAATTCCAGTCCCTTGGAGGTGTGCACGGTCATCAGCTTCACCTTGTCATGCTCCGGCTGTGCGTCGCTGTTGGAAAAAAGGGCAACATGGGCCAGATAGTGTTCCATCATGGCTTCCTCCCCACAGGTGGTCTCGTACTCGTAAACAGACTGCTTCAGTTCTGCCAGATTGTCCAGTCTCTCCTGGTTCCCCTCTGTGCGCAGCATTCTCTCATACCCGGACAGATCCAGAGCAGCAGAAAGGATCTCTGATACCGGGCGATCCTGATAATTAGCTGCAAAGCTTTCAATCAGCTGGACAAATTCCCCAGCTTTGGTTCCCTTGAAAATATCCTGGTCCAGATTCCGGCAAAGCGCTTCATACAGGCTGCAGGAATTCTCTCCGGCATACTCCTGAATAAACTTCATACGCCGTTCTCCCAAATTTCTCTTTGGAACATTAGCAATCCTCAGAAACGACAGATCATCCCTGTAGGCAATCATCCTCAGATAGCTAAGAGCATCTTTGATCTCCATGCGTCCGAAAAACTGTACTCCGCTGTAAATGGTATAGGGAATTTCTTCCTTGAGAAATACCTGCTCGATGCTTCTGGTCAGGTAATGAGCCCGGTATAATATGGTAATATCTTTGTAAGGAACCCCTTTTTCCTTTAGTATTTTAATCTGTTCTGCCATCCACAGAGCCTCTTTTTCCTGGTTCTCCCCGTGACAGCAGAGCACGGAGCCGCCTGAGGGCAGTGTGGGAATCAGATTCTTTTTCATGCGGAGAAGATTCTTGCTGATCAGGGAGTTAGCTGCCCGCAGAATCTCAGGTGTGGAACGGTAATTTTCCATCATCATAATGGTCTGTACATCTGGAAAATTCCGGTGAAAATCCAGAAGATACTTCACATTGGCGCCGCGCCAGGTGTAAATGGTCTGGTCCGGGTCTCCCACAATAAACAGGTTTTTGTGATAGCCGCACAGAACACACATCAGGCGGTACTGCAGGTCATCAATGTCCTGAAACTCATCGATCATAATGTATTCCAAGCGTTTCTGCCATTTTTGTTTGATTTCTTCGTTATTTTCAAAAATATATAAGGTAAATTTGATAAGATCGTTATAATCCAGGCCGAAGCATTTCTTCTCCTGGTACAGATAGCCGTAAAAAATAATTTCCGATGTCTCTGTGGCCTGCATATATTTCTCATAAATCTGATCAATGGACATGGTGATCATATCCTGATAATACTCTGGCTCCTTATAAAGCTTGCGAATCTCGACCATGTCTCTGGCACTGGAAAAAGTCATATTCCGAAGGGTCAGGCCACGCTCCTCATAGATGATCTTCAGCATGGAATCAATGTCGGAGTTGTCAAGTACCAGAAAGCTCTTGGGATACTGGACTGCGTAGCTCTCCTCCTGCAGGACGGATACGCAGAAGCCGTGGAAGGTATTGATATATCCAGTGTCATTGTCTCCGGTAAGATTGTGGATTCTCTGGCGCATCTCATTGGCAGATTTGTTGGTAAAGGTGACGCACAGAATGTTTCCAGGCAGAATTCCGATCTCATTTACCAGAAAGGCAAACCTGTGGGAAAGTGCCCTGGTTTTACCGGAACCCGCACCGGCGATGACACGTATATATCCTTCTGTAGCGGTTACTGCCTCTGTCTGTGATCGATTTAATCTGTCCAGAATATCCATTTTCGTTCCTCCATGATGTGAGATTGCGTCCTTAAACTGTAAATGTTCTTTTAGTATACCATTCCATAGCATCATATGCAACCATACGTTCGGTTTTATATTTAAATTCTTGCTTTACAAACAGCTGGATTTACCATACTATGGTTATAACAGACTGCCAGAGCTGAAGTCTTTCCTGCTGCTCTGGCGGCACAAAATTTTCGGATTATCATAAACTTAAGGAGAACCCTCACATGAAAGAAAAATTATACACCATTCCCTTAATGGACGCCTTCAAGGCGGATGACGAATGCCCCTTCTGCTTTGTGGAGCGGCAGCTGGAGCAGCACACTATGGACTTTGTTCTCGGGGCCGGAGCCTCTTATATGGAAGATGATGTACGTGCGGAAACAGATAAAATGGGATTTTGCCGCACCCACTACAAAAAGATGTACGACTATGGCAACCGTCTTGGCACCGGTCTGATCCTGAAGACCCATTTCCAGTACAAAACCAAGGAACTCCATGAGCAGATCAAAATGTTTGCCCCATCCAAGGCTTCTGTTTTTTCCCGTTTCAAAAAAGGAATTGCAGACACAGGCTCTGCAAAGACTTCCCTTGGTGCCTGGGCAAAGGCACAGGAAGAAAGCTGTTATATCTGTAATTTTTACAAAGATACATACGCCCGTTATCTGGACACCTTCTTCGACCTTTTTAAGAAAAATCCGGAATTTCTGCCTCTTTTCAAAAACTGCAAGGGCTTTTGCATTCCTCATTTCGGGGATCTTGTGGAGACTGCGGAAACCGCTTTGTCTGACAAAGAAAAGAAAGCCTTCTACGACATTCTGTTCCCTATGATGGAGCAGAACATGCAGAGACTTTCCGACGATCTGGACTGGTTCTGTGACAAATTCGACTACCGCAACAAGGACGCCGACTGGCGTACCTCCAAGGATGCTCTCCCCCGCGGCATGCAGAAAGCAGCAGGCGGTTACCCGGCAGACGAACCGTATACTATGGACAAATAAAAAGCAAACCGCAGGCTGTACTGAAATTATCTGCACAGCCTGCGGCATTTTTACTACACAAAACATGTTTTCAATCAGCAACGCTATCATATTATGAATAGCAGCAGCTTTTCATTTAAAACTTTCTCCAGGTATCCCTCTTAAATAAAAGCAGCAGCGGGAACACCTCAAGTCTTCCAGCCAGCATATCAAAGATCATCACCAGCTTGGAAATATAAGAATAGCATCCAAAGTTTCCGGTAGGTCCTACCGCCCCAAGTCCCGGTCCAATATTATTCAAGGTAGCTGTGATCGCCGTAAAGTTGGAAATCATGTCCAGATTATCCAGACTGATCACCAAAAGGGATGTCACAAAAATCATAATATACACAAACAGGAACATATTGGTAGCTCTTACCACTTCGTGAGGAATGGCCTTCTCGTCCATCTTGATCTTCTTCACTGCATTGGGATGCAGGTAAAGCTGCAGCTCCTTGCGTGCGGATTTGCAGAGGATCAGAAGACGGGAAACCTTAATACCGCCGCCTGTACTTCCTGCGCAGGCTCCCACAAACATTAGGATCACAAGTATGGTCTTGGAAAATACCGGCCACACGTTAAAATCCGTAGTGGCATATCCGGTTGTGGTAATAATGGAACCAACCTGGAAGGCTGCCTGCTGGAACGCCCTGCCGAAGCTGGTAAACATGTCTCTTGTGTTAACGGCAATGGCCACAATGGCCAGGCCAATAATCCCAAGATAATAGCGAACCTCCTCATTCTTGGCTGCCTGCATTACTTTCTTGGAAAGAAGAAGGTAATAGGCATTAAAGTTCACTCCAAAAAGGATCATAAACACGGTAATGACAATCTGATTGTAGGTACTGTAGCTGGCAATACTGTCGTTCTTAATACCAAAGCCTCCGGTACCTGCTGTACCAAAGCTCAGGCACAGTGTATCGAACAGCGGCATGCCTCCAAGAAGCAGGAAGACCATCTCCACAACTGTCATCAAAATATAAATGGTATAAAGAATCTTGGCTGTGGACTGAACCTTGGGAACCAGCTTGCTTACAGAAGGTCCCGGGCTCTCTGCTTTCATCAGGTTCATGTGGTAGCCTCCGGTCAGAGGCAGAAGGCAAAGGATAAACACCAGCACTCCCATACCCCCGATCCAGTGGGTAAAGCTTCTCCACAGCAGGATACAGTGGGAAAGTGACTCCACATCGGAAAGAATGCTGGCTCCTGTTGTAGTAAAACCGGAAACGGTCTCAAACAAAGCATCCACCGGATGAGGAATGCTTCCTGAAATCACAAAAGGAAGCGCCCCTGCGATACTAAGTACCAGCCAGCTAAGAGCAACGGTAACCGCACCTTCCTTAGCATGGAAAACTTTATTCTTACGCTTTGTCCTGATAAGGGGAATTCCGATTGCCAGGCAGATGATCATGGTGACCAGAAATGCCAGCCCGTCCTTCTCCCGGTAAATAATCGCGGTAATTCCAGGCAGGAGCATAAAAGCTGCCTCGAAATTAAAGATCCAGCCAAGAATGTAAGATATCATGGAATAATTCATGTCCAGACTCCTTTACTTCGCAAGAATGTCATTGATGTCACGAAGACCTCTGTTGGTGGTAACAATTACTACGCTGTCACCGATTTCCAGGGTATCGTGGCCTCGTGGAATACGGACAGTACCATCTCTGTAAAGGCAGCCAACCAGAAGATTCTTCTTCAGGTTCAGTTCCTGCAGAGTCTTGCCCACAATAGGAGAATGATCGCTGATCTTAAACTCCAGGGCTTCTGCCTTGCCATCCAGAATGTGGTACAGGGTCTCCACATTGCTTCCGATGGAGTTCTGGGTTGCTCTCACATACTGCAGAATGTAATCTGCCGTAATATACTTCGGATAAATGACGCTTCCAATATCCAGGCTGTCAATGATGTCGTCATAGGCCAGACGATTTACCTTCGCTACCAGCTTGGCATTTGAAATGGTTTTTGCAAAAAGGGACAGGAAAACGTTCTCCTCGTCCATATTGGTCAAGGTAACAAAGGACTCTGCACTTCCAAGGCCCTCTTCCAGAAGAAGGGATCTGTCTGTACCATCTCCGTTGATAATGGTGGCATCCACCAGCTCCTCGCTTAAGAACTCACAGCGGTTCTTATCCTTCTCAATTACCTTCACCTTGATCTTCATGGCAAGCAATGCCTTGGTAAGATAATAGGAAATGGTTCCACCGCCTACGATAATGGCATTCTTTACCTGATGGGTCTTAAGCCCGATCTTCTTGAAAAATGCCGCTGCATTCTGCGGTGTGGCAAGAATGGACACCATATCTCCGTTGCGGATGGTATTGGTACCGCCTGGAATGGTGGTAAAATCTTTTCCCTCAATGGCGCAGAAAAGAACGTCACAGCGGAAGTGCTCTGTGATCTCCTGGATACTCTTTCCATCCAGATTGAACTCCGGCATTACCTTGAATTTCAGAAGCTCTACCTTGCCTCTTGCAAAAGTATCGATCTTGATCGCAGAGGGAAAACGCAGCAGTCTGGAAATCTCCTGTGCTGCAGCCAGCTCCGGATTGATGATCATGGTCACGCCAAGGCGCTCCTTGATAAAGCCGATCTCCTTGCTGTAAATCGGATTGCGCACACGGGCAATGGTATGGCAGTGCCCTGTTTTCTGAGCAATCAGGCAGCACAGAAGATTCATCTCATCTGACACCGTAACTGCGATGAGAATATCCGCAGTCTCGATTCCGGCTTCCATCAGGGTATTGATGCTGGCGCCGTTTCCTACAACACCCATGGCATCTACTTCATCTATAATCTCATTAATGGTATCTGCATTGATATCAATCAGGGTTATGTCTGTATCTTCTTCCTGTAATTGCTCTGCAAGGGTACGTCCTACTTTTCCGCACCCAACAATTATAATTTGCATAGTTCCTCCAAATGTATAAAATACTTCATATAAACAGTGCTATTATAGCACTCCTGTATGTTTTTGGAAATAGTCTTTTTCTTACAGTAAATAACGTCATAATTATGGGAAATCCCGGCACAATTTTAGGTGCCGGGATCTCCCTTTTAGAATATGTTATTTTATTTTTTCTATACTGTTTTTCAGATGATTTCTTTGATTTTCGCAGTGAGGGCATCTGCAAGCTGTCTGTGGCCTTCTGCGGTCAGGTGCATGAAATCAATGTGATTCGGGGATGCGCTGATCACCTCATTGGCATCCAGGTAATGGCACCCTGTAAGCTCTGCAACTGCCTTGTACTGCTCTCCAAGGCCTCTTGACTTCTCGGCACAGCCTGCTCCCATGGTTGTGCGCACTGCCGAATGCTCATACTCATCCCCGATATTCTGAGGAGTTACCACCAGAATCTGGGGCTTTTTGTCACGCCAGCAGTCGGTCACGGAAACAGCCTTCTGTACCAGTCTTTTCAGCCCAAGGCCGATGCAGGCTGCAGACGCGCCAAAGCGCTCCTTGGTATCGTTGGTTCCCAGCATGATCACCAGAAGATCTACAGGCTCATGGCTCATCAGACAGGGGTAAATATAATCCAGTCCTGAAAGCCCTTCAAATAAGGGATCGTTAAAACAGGTCGTTCTGCCGCTTAAGCCTTCCTCAAGCACCAGATAATCCTCTCCCAGATTTTTCTGAAGAAAGCAGGTCCATCTCTCGTTTTCGTCAAATCTGCCGTCATTCATGGCACAGTAGCCATGGGTATTGGAATCTCCAAAGCATACAATATGTTTCTTCATGCTGTTACCACTCCTTTGTATCCTCTACTGCCTTTCGGATATCATGATAAAGCTCCACAAGCTTCGGATCATCTGTTGCAACCGGAAGGAACGGAAGTCTTGGGTCACCCATCGGGCAGCCGTCCAATGTAATGATTCCCTTCACAGCACCATGCATAGACGGGAAACTGCACAGACGGTAGATCAGAGGCGTTACGATTTCCTGAAGCTGCGCTGCCTTTTCCCATTCGTGGCGATGAATCAGCTCATCCATTTTCAAGTAAAGCTCCGGCATTGCGCCGTAGGTTCCGCCGATTCCGGCATCTGCGCCAAGAAGGCGTCCTGCTACGAACTGCTCGTCCGGACCGTTAAATACGATGAAATCCTTTCCGCCAGCGTGCTTGAATCTTAAAATATCCTGAGCCGGATCTGAAGAGCACTTCACACCTGCAACTCTTTCATTTTCCAGCATTCTGTTAAACAGATTCATAGAAAGATTAAATCCGGTGAGTTGAGGAATGTTATAAATAAAGAACGGAAGGTCTGCTGCTTCTGTGATCTTGGTCCAGTGCTGGTAAACGCTCTCCTCGCTTGGACGGTAGTATACACATGGAACTGCTGAGGTGGCAGCTGCGCCGATTTTCTCGGCATGGGCAGCCAGAATGCAGGAGTGTCTGGTATCCGGGCAGCCTACGTGAACAATAATGTTCATGTCTTTTCCCACTTCATTGACTACGGTCTCTGCGACCAGCATTCTCTCCTCAGTGTCCAGAAGGAAGCCCTCTCCTGTGCTGCCGCACACATACATCTGCTTGATTCCCTTGTCACGGAAATATCTGCACACTGCTTTTATGGCATCTATGTCCACGCTGCCGTCTTTTTTAAAAGGTGTGTTTAATGCAACTGTTACGTTTCTGAATTTGCTCACATCATACTTTGACATAATCCATCCTCTCTTTCTCTTAGCCCCTGTTTTCTACTGCCTTGATAAAGCGTGTGGCGATCTCAAGGGGTCTTGTGATCGCGCCGCCTACTACCACTGCAAATGCGCCTGCTTCCAGCATCTTCACTGCTTCTTCCGGAGAGTGCACACGGCCTTCCCCAATCACCGGAATGTCCACAGTCTGGGAAAGCTTTGTTACAAGCTCATAATCCGGTCCGTCTAACTTCGGGGAATGGCTGGTGTAGCCGCTCATGGTAGTGCCCACAATGTCCATGCCCAGCTTCCATGCACGCACGCCTTCCTCGTATGTGGAAATATCTGCCATCAAAATAGCATCCGGATATTTGGTTCTTACTTCTGTGATAAACTGATCCACTGTCTTGCCGTCACCGCGCTTCATGTCTGTGCAGTCCAGCGCAATCACATCGGAACCAGCCTCCACCAGCTCATCTACCTCCTTCATGGTAGGGGTGATATAGCTTTCAAATCCCGGATATTTGATCTTGATCAGTCCGATTACCGGAAGCCCGGTCTCTTCCTTGATGGCGATCACATCCCGGATGCTGCTTGTGCGGATTGCAGGGGTTCCCGCCTGTTTGGCTGCTCTTGCCATGAGATACATAATGGATTTCTCTTCCACATAAAGAGGTTCTCCCGGCACAGCCTGGCAGGATACGATTACTTTGCCTTTGATGCTGTCAAAAAATTCCTGTTTTGTCATAAGTGATTCTCCCTTCTGCTGCTTATCAGCCTTTTACAGCGCCCATTGTAATTCCTTTGGTAAAGTATTTCTGGAAAATAAGGAATACGACGATGATCGGAACTGCTGCAAGAGCTGCACCAGCCATAATAAGACCAAAGTCTGTCGCATTCTCAGCCTGAAGCTTGGCAATACCAAGAGAAATAGTAAGGTTGCTGGTACTGCTCAGCATGATCAGCTGCATAAAATAGTCGTTCCATGAATTAATGAATGTGAAAATCGCAAGTGCTCCAACCCCTGGCTTGATCATAGGGTAAGCGATGGCGGTGAATGTTTTCCACTCGTTAGCACCGTCGATCTTGGCTGCCTCCATCATTTCCCCTGGGATTCCCTCGCCAAACTGCTTGATCAGGAAAACGCCGAAGGGCCATCCGACAATGGGCAGGATTACTGCCCAAATCGTGTTATACAGATGAAGGGATGACATTTCACGAAGCAAGGGGATTAAGATAACCTGTTTCGGAAGTGCCATGGCACATACGATCAGGGTAAATACAACGGAACGTCCGATAAAACGTTTCTTTGCCAGCGCATATCCGGCCATAGCTGCAGTAAAGCAGGTAAGAAGCATGGATACCACTGCCATGAAAATAGTGTTCAGAAGCCAGCGGATAGCTGCCGGAACTACCGGGCCTGCAAAGGATTTGCCAGTAAAAGGAATTCCGATTTCCCATAACGGTGCGGTCTGTCTGCTGAAAAGCTTCTGATAGTTGGCGGAAACCCATTCCTGGGGCCACCACTGAGGGGTTGGTGCATTGATCGCCATACTGGTTTTGAAGGATCCTGTGATGATCCAGTACAGAGGAAATGCAAATCCGATTGCAAGCAGGGTGATCACAATAACGGAAAATACGCGGTAAACCTTGGAGCCTGTATTGCTTTTCTTTTTCATTTGCTTCTCCTCCTTTCTCAGTCTGACTGTGCAACCTTAAACTGAATACCGGACAGGATGGCAATTGCAATGGCAAGGACTACGCCCATTGCATTTCCATATCCATAGCGGTACAGCTTAAATGCGGTGTGGTAAATGTAGTACATAATGGTATCTGTGCTGTGGTTCGGACCGCCGCTTGTAAGAAGCTGGATCAGAGCGAAGCACTGGAAGCTGTTGATGGTAGTGATAACCAGAATGTAAAGTGTGGTTGGCTTGATCTGCTGCCATTTGATTTTCCAGAAGCACTGCAGCTTGGTGGCACCGTCTACTTCTGCTGCCTCCACAAGGCTCTGGTCTACGTTATTCAGAGCAGATACGTAAAGCACGATGGGCTGTCCCACGGAAGTCGTAAGAAGGATCAGGATGATACAGCCGAGGGCATATCTCTCATCTCCCAGCCAGTTAATGTTCTGGTCAATCAGGCCGGTTGCCTTGCCTACATAGTTAAAAATACCATAGTAATTATTGAACATCCATTTCCATACAACAGTAACGGCTACAGAACCGGTTACAACCGGAAGGTAGAAGATACAGCGGAAAATGGAGCATAATGGGCCGCTTAAGTTATGGATGACAGAGCTTACCCACAGGGAAAAAACACAGACTACCGGAACGGAAACCACTACGATAATGACCGTGTTCCGAAGAGCCCCAAGGAAAACCTTATCCTGAAACAGTTCTATGTAATTGCCAAAACCAATAAAAATATCCTCTCTGTTCATAGTGGAATCAAAGAAACTGGTAATCACGCACTGAACCATGGGATAGATGACAAATCCAAAGAAGAAAATTAAGCTTGGAAGCATAAATGCGTATCCCGCAATGGTCTCTCTTCTTACCAGCGCCTTTGACATACGGCTTTTGTTTGACACGTTGTCTCCTCCTTTTTTCAAAAAAACACCCTTCCCGCACGGAAAATACAGGAAGGGTGCGTGACTTTTAGTTGCAAAGTCTCTTTTTAGTTTTCATACTTAGATGATTCAGATTATTTAGCTGCTGCAGCGTTTGCTGTGGTTACGAATTCTTCTACAGCTTCTGTTACGTCTGCACCGGAACCGATCTGCTGAAGCATGTTCCACCATGCGGTACGAGCTTCTGCCCATCCGCCAACTACCTGATAGTAGTCGCCCATGTACTGGATAAATGTGGAGTACTCTGTCATCAGGTCATCGCCTTCGTAGATATTTCCAAGGTCTTTTACCGGCCAGTAGCTGGAAGCCTTAACGCTCTCTACTACCTGTGTCTCGTCGTTTGCCATGAAATCGATAAATGTCTTGGAAGCTTCAACCTTAGCTTCATCACCATTATCAAATACACCAAAGCCCCAGATACCGCCGCAAAGCTGTGGTTTGCCATCCTCTGCCGGGAATGCCATTGGAAGTACGTCAAAGCTTAAGTTCTCAGCATTATTCTTCTCCTGTGCAACATTCCAGCAGAATGCCATTGCAAGTGTACCGTTGCAGAAAAGATTGATTTCATCTCCGCCTGCGATAGAAGCATCAAAGTTGATTCCATCCATAGAGGAAAGAAGCTCAAGAGCTTTAATGTTCTCTTCGCTGTTAGCTGTGTATTCAGTATGCTCCGGATTCGTAAAGGTTCCGCCGAAAAGATTGTTTACAAGTGCTCTTGTACCCTGGTCACCGCCCTGTCCACTGCAGTAAACAGCACCAACATTCTCCTGACCGAAATCATAAACTGCCTTAACTGCCTTCTGGAAATCTTCTGCTGTCCAGGTACGTGTCTCTTCGTCAATATACTGAAGCGCACCAGCCTGCTCGAAAATGTCTTTATTGATTGCCATTGTATGGGCTGTCATACAAAGCGGATACTCATAAAATACGCCGTCGTTATTCTGGCACGCAGATTCTACTGAATCATAAATGGCTTCTTTCGCTTCGTCTGTCCACAGATCGGAAAGATCTGCCATAAGTCCTCTTGCGCCCCAGTTCGCAACCAGACGCTCCGGTCCTTCCAGAACGATATCAGGAGCCTGTCCGCCTTCGATAGCGGTATTGATCTGATCATCACCATTGGTGTAATCAAGGTACTCAACGGTTACGTTGATCTCTGGATGAGCTTCGTTAAAATTGGAAATCATCTGATCAACAACTGCTGAATCTCCCCAGCTTCCTACTGGATAAGTCCACAGTGTAATGTCTGTGGTATCTCCGCCTTCTGCCAGAACGCTCACTGCGTTTAAGGAAACTGCCATGCTAGCTGCAAGTGCAAGTGCCATAACTTTACGGAATTTCATAAATAAACCCTCTCTTTCTTACCTTACCTTCTTCATAAATATTTGATTGTTTTTGCTATTTAGTTTTTGCTATTTACTGAAAATCTTCCATTGATTCTCAGCCTGTCTCTTTGCCTTGGTGCAAGTCATGTTCCGCATCGGCCTTTTTCATAATGAAAAGGAAAGCCTACATGCCTTACACATCTGGTGCAAAATTTCGTCCCGGGTTTGTGAAATCTCGCTAATGATTATGGTTGTATCATACATTCTTTTGTGCTGTTTGTCAATATATTTTTAAAATAATTTTCATTTTATTTTTATTTTGAAAATATTTTGCATTTTTAAAGCAGCAAAGGTTGCAAATGAAAAAGCCTTTTGTTATAGTTATAATTAACATGAAACGGAAGATTTCCAGGAAGAAGGAGCTTTTTTCCCGGCATCCGGTCAGGAGGCAAGATGCATATCCTGGCTTTTAAAATAAAAAAGAAATGAGGAATTCGGTTATGAAAACCATGGTTCTTGACATTGGCGGAACCGCCATCAAATCTGCAGTTGCCGAAAACGGAGTTCTCAGTGATATCCGTGAGACCCCTACCCAGGCTTCTCTTGGAGGAGAGCATGTTATGGCACTTGCCAAAGAGATTATTGCTTCTTATAAAGAGCACTGGGATTTTGCCAGAATCGGGATCAGCACTGCAGGACAGGTGGACCCGGAAAAAGGCAGCATCATATACGCCAACCACAACATTCCCGGCTATACGGGAACTCCCATCAGAGCCATCATGGAAGAGGCATTCCATGTTCCTGTCTATGTGGAAAATGACGTAAACGCTGCTGCCATCGGGGAGGCACATTTTGGCGCAGGCAGGAGGGAACGTGATTTTGTCTGCCTGACTTACGGAACCGGAGTGGGCGGTGCTGTTTTTACTGACGGCAAATTGTACCATGGAAGCTCTTTTTCCGCTGGGGAACTTGGGGCGCTGATCGTCCATCCGGAGTTTCGCCGTCCTGAAGAAGATATGTACTCCGGCTGCTATGAGAAATATGCTTCCACCACTGCCCTGGTGGCACGGGCTATGGAATATGATCCTTCCATCACCAACGGCAAGCTTCTTTTTGCCCGTATTGAGGAAAAGGAGATTCAGCTGATTGTAGATCAGTGGATTCAGGAAATCGTATACGGCCTTGTTTCCATTATTCATCTGCTCAACCCTTCCTGTATCATTCTGGGAGGGGGCATTATGGAGCAGCCTTATATTCCGGCACAGATTGAGAAGCAGCTGATGCCGGCTATTATGCCAAGCTTTCGCGGGCTTACTATTAAGAAAGCTGAGCTTGGAAACCAGGCAGGAATGCTGGGCGCTTCTATCCTTGGCGATGAAGATTAAACTTACAAAGGAGGATTTGTTTTGGCGGGCAATATTTTAGAATCCATAACTGCACAGTATCATTCCCTGACCCGTTCCGGGAAAAAGCTGGCAGATTATATTTTTGCACATACAGGAGAAGCACAGTATTTCTCCATTTCCACGCTGGCGGAAAACAGCGGCGTCTCCGAAGCTTCCATTACCCGTTTCTGTCATGGGCTGGGGCTTGCGGGATACAATGATTTCAAACTGGCGCTGGCAAAAACAGACCATGTCACAGATATGGGGGAACTTTCTGATTCTCCCCAGGGAATTGCTTCCGAAGACAGTCTGAATACTATTTTCCAAAAGATCCACAAGGCCAGTGTTTTGTCCCTAAACGAAACCCTGGAACTTCTGGATGAGGACGCCATCAACAAAGCTGTGGATCTTCTGGTGCAGGCGGACCGGGTTTTTTGCTTTGGAAACGGCGGCAGCATGGTAATGGCTATGGAGGCGTGGGCACGTTTTTCCACAGCTACCTCACGTTTTGTCCATGTTTCGGACTCCCATATGCAGATTATGAACACCGCACTTGCCACTTCCCGGGATGTGCTCCTGGTATTCTCCTACTCCGGCTCCACCAAGGATATGGAGGATACCCTGCAGATTGCCAGGGAACATGGGGTTTCCATTATCCTGGTGACCCATTATCCCAATTCAAGGGCTGCCCAGTTTGCAGATGTGGTGCTTCTTTGCGGATACAATGAGGGACCTCTTCAGTCCGGCTCCATTCCGGCAAAGGTGGGGCAGCTTCTGCTGATTGACTGTCTGTTCTACGGTTTCTGCCGGAGAAATCCAGAAGCCAGCGCCGCAGCAAGGTCGGCTACGGCGGAGGCGGTTGCGCGGAAGATGTTGTAGGGAAATGAAATAAAAACAGCCGCTCCAGTGCAGTTCAATCAGCACCAGAGCGGCAAAAACTACATTTCTGCAGACAGAATTTTTTTATAAAAACTTATCTTGCTTCCGGCGCACAGCTTGCTTTGCATGGATTGTCAAAGCTTGGGTTAAATGCGTAGAAATTATTGGCATCCAACTGCTCCTGGATAGAGCGGAGAGCTTCACCGAAACGCTGGAAATGCACCACTTCTCTTGCCCGCAGGAAGCGAATGGGGTCAGCAACTTCCGGGATATTTCGTACTACTCGCAGGATATTGTCATAGGTGGAGCGTGCCTTTTGTTCCGCAGCAAGGTTTTCAAAAAGATCTGTGATCGGATCCCCTTTACTCTGGAACTCACATGCGTTAAATGGAACGCCTCCTGCAGCCTGGGGCCATACTCCGACTGTATGATCAATATAATATGGCCCAAGGCCGGAATTCTCAATTTCTTCCATCGTAAGATCCCGAGTCAGCTGGTGAACGATGGTGGAAACCATTTCCAAATGCGCCAGTTCCTCCGTACCGATATCATTCAGTACTGCCATAGAAGTTCTGTTCGGCATGGTAAAACGCTGGGAGAGGTAGCGCATGGATGCTCCAATCTCGCCGTCGGGGCCACCGTACTGACTCATGATGAACTGTGCCAATTTGGCGTTTGGCGTGGTGATGTTAACCGGATACTGCAGACGCTTTTCATAATTCCACATAAAAGATCACGCTCCTTCCCTTTCCCACGGGAATGGCTGCTGGGACCATTTCCATGAAGTTTCGCAGGTTTTGGATGCGGTGTCTACGGTCAGTGGGCCGTAGTCCTTCGCATACTCTGCCAGCAGCTGGTTACGCCTGTCTGAAACATCTTCAAAAAATGCCAGGGCTTTCTCATCGTCCGGGTGAGTATCCAGATAGAGAAGAATATCGTTGACAGCGAAGCTGACTTCATTGATCTGCTGAAGCAGGCAGCGACGCTTGGAGGTCTGATTTTTCATCATCTTCGAACACCTCGCTTTCCGCAGAATGGCTTGCACAGCTGTGGAAAAATAGTTCCTACAGAAAGGGCGTAGTCAAGGTCATAAGAAGAAGTAAAATTCTGGTATGGCACATAAGCCATAGCTGGAACCAGATGCTTCAGATGGTCATACATATTCTCCTGTGAACGGGAAGAACAGGGACAGTTGGGAGTACTGGAATTGGAAGGTTTCATCATTCCGCAGGTTCTATTATAAGGGCGGCAGCCCGAACGGTTCATCTGATAATTTTCCATGAACAGATCCTTTCAGACTTAGTCAATTCGTTCCCTTTATTTTATGTAGAACCCGTCGGAAATGTTTATGACTTGGGTTTCAGAAAATATACGTGGACAAAATAAATCAGTGCTGGAATCAGAAATACAAGATTGATTCCATTGACTGTAAAGCCAGAAAAAACAGGCGCTTTCAATGAAAAGCCAAGAAACAGGTACAAGGCGCCGCAAAGAGTGCTGGCTCCCCAGTTTCCAAATCCAAGCCAGCCAAGAATTCCTGCAAAGATCAGGCAGAATTCTCTGTAATACATAAGAAACTCTCGCTGGGAAAAGGGAAAGGCATTTCGAAGCAGGTAAAATCCCAGAATAATTTCCAGGATATTCATAATCCGCATCACCTCAAAAACCAGGCTGGTGCTTTTCAGAAGGGAGCAGTTTTCCCATAATTTCACATCTAATTTGTTGGCTGCGCTGATGGCCGCTTTGGTAAAGGTGCCGTTGGTCATAACAATGCAGCGGTCACAGTCGTAATATTTGCCACCGGCGTATACCTCCTGAACTGCCTTGTTTCCAACCGGATAGGAGTAGTATTTGCACTGGATCGCATACTTGGAAAAATGCTTGTAGGCGATGATGTCAACTCCCTGATCGCCGCTTTTCTTAGTGACTTCTACATGGTGAAAACCCTTTCTTCGCAGCATTTGTGCGCATCTGTGCTCATATTTATGTCCGTTCATCTGGTAAAATTCCTTTGTTTCGTGTATGTGTTTCGTGATTTTGTGCAAAAATATCTAAAATCGTTTCACTCTTTTTTCAAATGTATTTCACATTTTTGTCACATTTGTTTCGTATATTATTAAATGTAGAAAGCACCAAGTCTTTCTTAATTTAATATTTTTCTTTTTCATACGCGCCGGTGCGAAAGCACCGGCCTCCTTCCATTTCAGGAGAAATTTTCCACGTTTTTGATAAGATATTTCTATATTACTATATATCCATCAAAAAGTAAACGTTTGCTATCTCATTATTGTTTTAACAACCTTCTTGTTGCTTTGTATTGACATACCAGTATTTTTAAAATAGACTATTCTTACAGTAAATAAAAAGGTAAATCCAATAAGTGTTGGAAATATGACCCTCAATAACGACACAGAAATTACCCATTCTGTAGCACACTTGAGCGCTTAGTCACCGCTATTAGCAAGCTTCCCCAAGAGGGAGACATCAAAAAGTTGCAGGGAACTGACGGTTACCGTTTACGAGTTGGTGATTTTTGTGTAATATTTGATGTGAATGGAATTATTGTTGATATCATTGAAATTGGAAATCGCGGTCAGATTTATAAAGGAGTGTGATTTTATGTCTAACGTAAAAGAAAGAATTTTCGGTGCAGTCACTATTATGAGTGAGGAAGATGCAGTAAAAGTATGGAACTTAATCCAGGGAGCAGTTGCTTTAAGCAACGCAGAAGAAGTTGCTCCTTATCCAGATGAGCTTGCTGCAATAGCAGCTTACAAGGCTGGTGATCCAGACTATCAGCCTTCCATTTCCCAGGAAGATCTGATGAAAGAACTTGAAATTAACTAAATAAAAGAAAAACCGGCTCCTGCGCCAACAGGAACCGGCAAGCACATCCGAAGATGTACCTTGTTTTCAGCAAAAATATTGTATCATCTTCGGGGCAGCCATGCAAGCGGAACCTTCGTTCGCGCCGGCTGTATTTTTGCATCCATTTTTACATATTTATAAACGAAGGGATACTATGGCCGAACAAAACTCCGATGATCTGCGCATGGGAGTTCTCTATATCCGCGTAAGCCCCATGATCAGGATGAACTTTCCCCAGATGCACAGAGGCGTCTGCTCCTGGACTATGCTAAGAATAACAGAATCTTGCTGCTGCCAAATCTCAGGGACATCCTTACCTTGTGCCTGTGACACCTGGGCGGTTTTCTTATCTCATTAAATTCTTTTCATACCCCTTCATAATCAAACGCCGGAATAAAGCTCTCCTTGGCAGTTTCCCCGTCCTGGAAATAGCCGTTTTCGATACCAAGCGCAATCGCTCCGTCTAACACCTTCTCATATTCCCTTCTTGTCACCTTTCGGTTCAGTTCCTGGTATTTCTCCTGTTTGAAAACTGGCGTGTACTGGTTCATTACGCTGATAAAAATATCATTTCCGTAAGTCTCATGCAGTTCCTTCAGCACAGCCAGGGAATTTCTGGTATGTCCCGGCAGAATCAGGTGGCGGACAATGGTTCCCCTTCTGATATAGCCATCCTCCACGAACTGACAGGGGCCAGTCTGGCGAACCATCTCGGCAATGGCGGCACGGGCCTTCTGCGGATAATCCTCTGCATGGGAAAAAGCAGCGGCAAGCTTTTCATTCGCATATTTCATATCCGGCAGATAAACATCCACATATCCTTCCAGCAGCCGAAGGGTTTCCACATTTTCATATCCGCTGGAATTATACACTACCGGCAGCATCAATCCCTTTCTTCTGGCGATTTCCAGGGCGGAAATAATCTGCGGTACATAGTGAGCACCTGTCACCAGATTCAGATTCGCCGCCCCCTTTTGCTCCAGCTCCAGAAAAATATCTGCAAGCCGCTGCACCGTAATCTCTTTTCCGCTGTCCCCAATGGCAATATTCCGGTTCTGACAAAAGCAGCAGCGCAGTCCGCAGCCTGAAAAAAATACAGCTCCGGAGCCTTTTTTACCGGAAATACAGGGCTCCTCCCACATATGAAGAGCGGCACGGGCAGCTCTTATTCTACTGTCCATGCCGCAATAGCCGCGCATTCCTTCCAAACGGTTCACTTTGCATTCCCGAGGACACAAGGTACAATTCTCTAATAATTTCTCATACATCAGCTTATGAATTCTCCTCTCTGATTTTCTCAGTTAGTTCCTGTCCTCCCTGCGCATACCATTCTTGTACAAATGTATCAAAATAGTCCATAGGCTGCTCTCCCATGATCAGCTGAATAAACGCATTTTTTTCCAAAGAGGCTAGTATATTGGGAACTTCACCGTCAGACTCTTCCAGATACTGTCGCTGCAAAGGTTTATAGTTTCCATCTACAAGCACTCCCACAGCAGAAATCCTTGATTTATATGCAGCCCAATCCTCTGCTGTTACATCCTCGCCGCTTAAATATTTTATGCATGCACTGTAATAAGATTTTTCCAATGCGCTTAAATTGCTTTCCTTCTGTGTTCCTGCAATTACACGACGAATATCCTTTGTGACATTGTATATTGCTTCGTTGTAATCCACATTAATTACCAACGGACGGGCAGTAGGATCTACATTCAGGCCAAAGTAGCTGTTAATCTCATCTGCATTTTCCTTATCCTCAAAGCGGCTGTAATCAAACAGTACGCTGACAATCTTCATAATAATTTCGGGATGCTCATATCCCTTGCGTACCACTACATATTTGTTATCTGAAAAAGAAGTATACACGTTATTTTTTTCCTGATAATCTGCGGTCAGATAATAGGGCTCCCAGTCAGCCTCAGGATCATTCTCAATTTCATCCATAAGGGGATTGTTTGGAGTCCACCACAGTCCGAAAAATGCTCCGCATTTTCCTTCCACAACAAGATCCCTTAAATTATTCTGAGCCCGAAGCGCAAAATTCTGATCCAATATTCCTCTTTTGTATAATTCGCGAAGATAAGCCAGTGCGGATTTCGTTTCCTTTGTCAGGGAACCATAAACGATTTCTCCGTTTTCATCCTTGATCCATCTTCTGGGATAAGCATAAAACTTCTCAAATACAGGCTCCACAGAATAATTCTGACTGGTTACAGAAACTAAATTCGTATCACATACCAGGCCTACAGGCTCTTCCCCTTCTTCAGCTCCCATTCTGTTTTCCTGGAAAGCCTGGATAATATCCATGGCTTCCTCAAAACTCTCCGGCTCCTCAAGACCAAGCTGCTCCATCCAATCCTTTCTAAGCCACAAAAGACATGGACCATGATCAATCACAGCTTCCGGAAGTGCCATCAGTTTTCCGTCAAAGGTTCCGGCGCCAAGAAGCTGAGAACCATAGCTGTTGTACATAGCTTTAATCCTTGGAGAAGTACAGTTTGCATAAACCTCTGTCAGATCTTCAATAAGGTCATTTTCAACCAGATTATACAAAGTTTCCCTATCACAAACTACCAGCACATCAGGCAAAGTATGATCGTTAACCAGCACATTCACATAATCATTATAACGATCCTCCCGCTCCATATAGATACTCTGGTTCTGAACATTCAGAATTTCTTTTAAGTAGCGGGTATAAGCATTGTCTTCATAAGTATTTCCTTCCGGAAGGTTGGAATTATTAGCGCCGTTTAGCTGACCAAGAGTATAGGTTACAAGCTCTGGATATTTCCCATAAGCAGTGGTGGAAGCTTTTTCCCAGGAATTATCAGAATCTGCCTTCCCATTATCATCTGATGTGGTATCACTGACTGTGCTATTTGTATTACCGGTTATTCCTTCGGTATCCGAACTTTCTGCATTTTCTGCTTTTAGTTTCTCCCAGTGTTTCGATTTTTCATTTTCACTATTCTCAACTCCACAGCCTGCCAAAGAAAAGGCCATGGAAAAAGCAAGCCAAAAGGCAAGTATTCTTTTTTTATTCTTCATCTTCCATCACCGTTCCTTTTTGTTGGTCTGCAAGCTGTTATCCTCTGGACTTTGCAGAAACTTCTTGGCAGAAAATATTTCCTCATCTCTTGTTTCTTTATCTGCACTTTGACAGGGAATCCTCATTTCTACCCTGGTGCCTTGACCGATCTTACTATATATCCGGATTGCATACCTCTCTCCATAGAGAAGCAGCATTCTGTCATTTACATTCTTAAGTCCGTATCCGGAAACCGGATAGTTTACCAGCTTATCTGCCTCTTCCTGCTTCATTCCCGGACCATTGTCTTCCACTGCAAGAAGTACATCCTCTTTGTCCTTTACAAAGAACAGCTTCAGTATCTTCTCTCCATCTTCCTTCATGTCAAGGCCATGCTCCAGTGCATTCTCCACCACCGGCTGCAAAAGCAGCTTCGGTACAATATCTCCTTTTACCTCAGGATCAATTTCCCACATAACCTGAAACTCATTATCATGCATTACCAACTGAATATCAAGATACGCCTTGATATTCTGAATACAGTTATCAACTGTAACCATATCCTGCCCTTTACTTAGCGCAGTCCGATAAAACATGGATAAGGACAAGGTTACCTTACTGATTTCCTTCTGATGACTGCGGATTGCCATCCAGTTGATAATAGACAGGGAATTATAAAGAAAATGCGGATTGATCTGAGCTGTCAGGGCCTTAAGTTCAAACTCCTTCAACGCAATCTTATTTTCATAAACCTCATGGATCAGACGGTTGATTTCATCCATCATGCTTCGAAAGCTCCGGATCAGAAGTCCAATCTCATCATCTGCATCACTATCTACCGTAACCTCCCGGCTTCCCTGGTTTACGCGGTTCATATTGTCTGTAAGTTCCTCGATCTTTCGGGTAAAAATCCTGGAAAAAGCAAGTCCCAGCACCAGAATGATTATCAGGCAAACTGCAATCAGCGGAATCTCGCTCACCAGAATTCCGGAAACAGAGCTGTTAACTGCTGACTGCAGCTTATACAGGTAAAAATTCCATCCGCAAGATGCATTCCTGCGTTTTACAAAGGCATAATCCTTCTGTCCAGACTCCAGATTTTCACAGGAAACCAACGGCTCCGGCTCATTTGCTTTGGCATTTTCATCTATGAGCAATTCCTTCTGAAAAAGAACATTCCCATCTTCGTCCAGAATAATTCCGCCTGAACCTTCTGAAATAATGTTTTCAAAGGTTTGAAAAATTTTGTTGTAATCCAAGGTAATGCACAAAACTGCGGTCTGCTCTCTTCCCTGATAAATTCGCCTTACTGCTGCTATTTCCGGTCTTTCCCTGTCAACTACCCATTGAACGGAAACGTCCTCTTTCAGATGCTCATACCACCATTCTTTTTCTACCTCGCTTAAAGGCACAAGGGTATACTCATGACGCACCTTAATGCTTTCTGCAAAAAGCTGAATCTGCAGGATTGCATTATGATAGGATTTTGGTACGGTAAGAAGCGGATCTGCCACTTCCGTATATTTCTTATAGGCATAATAATTATCCATATTTTTCTCTGTAATCAGATCTTCGATATCAGGGGAATAGGTTAGATAATTCAAAAGACTGGAAAAAACTTCGATCTGACTGTCCACTCCCTCTCCTGTCTGCTCCAGGATGGAGGACATGTCCTCCATCTCTTTTTCATAGAGCAGGCTGCTCATACGGTCATGGCTGTACCATACCAGCAGGATCATGGGAGCCAGGCTTGCAGTCACAAGAAGAACAATTAATTTGTGACGATATTTCATATTCTGAAATTTACATTTTATTGCTTCCGTTACTCTCATCCTCTTCACCGGTTCCTTTCCGATAGGATTCCGGACTGCATCCATAATATTCTCTGAAGCTTCTGCAGAAATAGGAAACATTCGGAATTCCCACCTGTTCACTAACCTGCGCTACCTTCATATTGGATGAGCACAAAAGCTCCTTCGCCTTTTCCATGCGCACCACACGTATAAAACGGTTCAGGTTCATGCCAGTTTCTTTTTTGAAAATAAAGCTGAGGTAGCTGGATGACAGATATACCTTCTCTGCCAGAGTCTCCAGGCTTAGATCCTCTGCATAATGCTGATAGATATAATTTTTCACAGAAGCTACCTCATCCCTGGAACCGCTCATAGAGCGCTCCAGAAATTCCTCATACTTCTGAATATTCTCCTGTGTAATGGCAAGGATCTGTTTCAGATTCGTGCAGCTATACAGGCGTTCCACCTCATGATCCAGCTTGTACTCTTCTGAAAACTGATTTTCCTGAAACAGCTCCTGAATCACGTTTGAAAAAACAAATTTCACATACATAGCGGAAAAACGGGTGTCATTTTCGTATTTCTTTACCAGACATTCAAAATGCTTCTTCAGCTGATCTACATCCTTACGGGAAATATCCTCAGAAATTTTCTCCATTAATCTGGAATCCTGAGTTTCTGCACTTACCGGATGATTCTCATCTCCTTCATTTGTAAATACATGCATATCAGGATGATAAAATTTTTCTTCCATGGTCTGCTCCAGCTGAGCCATAATCTCAGGAAGTGCTTCATGTCCCTCGAATCGGCTGCTTACTGCCAGATGGAAGCTGCCGGGATACTTCTGCTTCAGAAGGTCATACAGATGTTTGGCAACCAGCTGATAGTCGCAGTACACATCGGAAAAGAACAGCACAGATTGTCTGGTATTCAGATTCAGATAAAAAAAGGTCCGATGCAGATCTTCCATAAGCTCCTTATCAATGCTATCTGATACTGTATCAAAAAAGGTTTTATCAGATTCTATAAGAATGGCACAATGCCACTGTTCCCAGCTAGATGCATCCAGAATATCTCCGGCTTTTTTCAGCACTTCTTCATTTCCGGAGTACAGATATGCCTGAAGAAAATACTGAAGAAGAAAGTTTTTCTCCTTCTCAGCCTTCTGTTTCTGAGTTCTTCTGCTTGATATCTCGGCCTTCACCTTATTGATGGTCTTATGAAAGGTATCCGGATCCACAGGCTTTAATACATATTCCTTTACTCCATAGCGCATGGCCTCCTGAGCAAAACCAAAATCACTGTAGCCGCTGAAAATTACTATTGGAATCTCCGGATTTTCCTCACTTACCCTGGCAGCCAGCTCCAAGCCGTCCATATGGGGCATTTTAATATCAGTAAGAAGAAAATCTATTTCCTGACTGTGTATAATATTAAGCGCCTGTTTTCCATTGGATGCTTCCTGAATCTCATATTCTCCTTCTTCCATGGAAAGAAGAAATTTAATTCCCTCACGTTCGATTTTTTCATCGTCGGCAATTAAAACTCTATACATATATATTTTCTCCGATCTTAGTGAATATAAAGATAGCCCTCTGCATTACTGCAAAGAACTATCTTTATTTTATCATAAAAACTATCTTTATTTTATCATTCCGGTGTCATATTGAAAAGAGAATTCTTCCCGAAAATATAATGAAAAAATCGTCTGTTTTCACAAATCTGAATCAGCCTTTTACGGCTCCTGCAACAACACCTTCAATAATATATTTCTGGCATACCAGATAAACAATAACAATTGGAATAATATCGATCATAATACTTGCCATCATAGGTCCCATCTGTACATGACCGTAGCTTCCACGGAAGTACTGGATTGCCATTGGAATGGTCTTATATTTCTTAATATCCAGAACCAGAGTCGGCAGAAGATAATCATTCCATACCCACATTAATTCCAGAATTGCAGTGGAAATAATGGTTGGTTTCAAAATCGGAATCAGAATTTTAAAGAAAACCTGAAGTGGACTGCAGCCATCGATCATGGCAGCTTCCTCGATCTCAAGAGGGCTTCCTTTTACAAATCCTGTAAACATAAATACAGCAAGTCCGGCACCAAAGCCAAGGTAAACGATGCAGATGGTGTACGGGCTGTTCAGACGAAGTGTATCCGCTGTTTTTGCCAGCGTAAACATAACCATCTGGAAAGGAACAACCATACTGAATACGCAAAGGTAATACAGAACCTTGGAGAGTGTTCCGTTTACACGAACAATGTACCATGCGCACATGGAGCAGCACAGTAAGATCAAAACAACAGACATTACAGAAATTACAAGGCTGTACCAAAAGGATTTCAGGAAATCCATCTGTGTAACGCTGGCAACAAAGTTCTGGATTCCATTCCAGGTTTCAGATGTAGGAAGCTGAAATACGCCAGATGTAGTAATCGCAGATTCTACCTTCAATGAGTTAAATAAAATCATGACGATCGGATAAATCCAGATAATTGAAATGATCGTAAGGATTATGGTTGGAATAATACTTTTTTTCTTATCTGCCATTATGCCTGCACCTCCTTAGATGATGTTGAGCGAAGCTGAATCAAAGCGATTACAACAACCAGAACAAAGAATACAACCGCCTTTGCCTGGCCAATGCCTTTCCACTGTGGGCCGCTTCGACCATAGAATGTATCGTAAATGTTCAGAGCCAGCAGCTGGGATTTCTTTCCAGGATCTCCACCTGTAAGGGAAAGGTTCTGGTCGAACATCTTGAATCCGTTTGTAAGTGTAAGGAATGTACAAATTGTAACAGATGGCATAATCATCGGAATCTTAATCTTAAACAGAATCTGTGATGCCGTTGCACCATCAATCTGTGCTGCCTCAATAAGATCAGGTGATACGTTATTCAGACCAGCCACATAGATGATCATCATATATCCAATCTGCTGCCACAGCAGAAGGACAATCATTCCAATAAAACCATTTGTTGCAGACAGTTTCAGAAGAGGCTGTCCCCACATGGAAAGCAGACCGTTCAACAGTGTCTGCCAGATATAACCAAGTACAATACCACCAATCAGGTTTGGCATAAAGAATACAGTACGGAATGCATTCGTTCCTTTAAAGCCCTTTGTAAGAGCAAGTGCAATGGAGAATGCCAGCACGTTAATCAGAATACTTGATACAAATGCAAATACAACGGTCAGCCAGAATGCGTGACTGAAATCACCGCCGATCATAATTTTCTTATAGTTGGCAAGACCAACCCAAACTACGTCTTTTACTGTAGTGAATTTACAAAATGAAAGGTAAATTCCCCAGATAAAAGGCCACAGAAAGCCGATAATAAATGCAGCAAATGTGGGTAATACAAATACAGGCCACCATTTTTTCAAAGATTTTCCTACCATCTTCGCTCCTCCTTTTCCCATATAACACTATGAAACTATTTTCAGTGCTTTTCCTTTCCAACAAAATGGGGGAGGCAAGTTCACTGCCTCCCCACCCTGTTCACCATTCTATGATTCTGGAATGTCTTCCTACCATATTATCATATACTGTTGGAAAGATTTATTTATTACTTTGATTATTCAGAAAGAGCTTTCTCTGTTGCCCATCCGTCAACGAATGCGGATACAACATCATCCCACTCACCTGCACCAGCTGCATATGATGTAAGAGCAGTACCAAGACCATTCTTCCACTCTTCAGATGGCATTGTTGTGAAGTTCCATGATACTGGTGTAAGACCGGATTCTGTGTAAGCCTGATCCTGTTTTACAAATACGTTAGTAGGTTCTTCTGCTGTTTTGAAAGGAATTGTGAAGCCCATGTCTTCTCCCATAGCCTTTGTTCCTTCGTCAGAAGTTACACACCAGTTCATGAAATCAAGTGTTGCCTGAATGTCGTCCTCAGAAGCTTCTTTATTTACGCACCAGTAGTTCTCTGTACCGGTTGCAAGTCCTTCGTTTTCATCGTCAACACCGAAGTAAATCGGAATCATAGCCAGCTCATCATCGCTGTATGTCTTGGACAGTTCGCCATACTCCCAGGAACCGTTCTGATAGAATACTGCATCACCGTTGATGAACTCGTTACGGGAATCATCTGCTGTCTTAGCGGAAAGATCTGCTCCATCGCAGGTTGAATCTGTGATGTAAAGATCAAATACAGCCTTGTAATTGTCAAGGTATGTTCCCTTAATAGCATCTGTATCATCGATACCGTCTGCTTTGTATTCATAGTAGATTGGCAGGTTTGCAAGATGTGTTTTGAATCTCCAGTCAGAGGATCCGTCCATACCAGCACTTGTGAAAGCGCCCTTTACACCCAGCTCATCTTTTCTTGCCTGAATATCATCAGCTACCTTCTTCAGGTCTTCAAAGCTCTTGATATCATCTACAGTGTAGCCAGCTTTTTCAAGTAAAGTCTTGTTGACGATCAGTCCATAGGACTCGATTACGTATGCAATACCATCAACTGCGTCACCGTCTTTTACAGTGTAGGAATCAGAGGTAAGCTGTGAATAGATATCAGTTCCGGACAGATCATAGCAGTAATCTTTCCAGTTCTTAAGTCCTACAGGTCCGTTTACCTGGAACAGTGTAGGAGCATCACTCTTAGCCATCTCAGACTGAAGTGTTGTCTCATACTGTCCGGAAGCTGCTGTAACAACAGTTACCGGAACGCCTGTCTCCTCTGTATATTTAGCAGCTAAATTCTGCCATGCCTCATCCTGCTCTGGTTTGAAGTTTAAGTAGTAAACCTTTCCTGCTGCGTCATCAGCCATAACTGGTAATGCTGGTACCATAGAAGCTGCCATAACTGCGCTAAGTCCCATTGCTGCGATTTTTCTCATCTTCATAATTCTTACTCTCCTTTTTTTAAGAATCTGTTTTCTTAAGCTGGTTATATAGTACTGTTTTTTGTATGAAAAAACCATGATAAAAATCCAAGAAACATGTTCATTTTTCAAGAGAGTAAATTTGGTACATGAAATTTTTGTCACAATCTGTCTAAAACGGACGGAAAATTTATTGGAGCATGGTTCTTTTAAACAAAAAGCCATGGCAGCTGGCCACGGACTTTCCTGCAGTTTTGTTATTTTGTTTTCAGTTCAAAAAAGGAGGACTGCAAAAGCAGTCCTCCTCTGGCTTTCCGCAGATGCGGAACAAAGTCATATTCAGGCTTTTCCAACGGATCCGAAGATCTCCATTTTCTCTTTAACAGTAGCTTTGATAGCCTCGAAGCCAGGTGCAAGAAGTTTACGTGGGTCATATCCTTTACCCTGCTCATCCTTGCCTTCCTCGATGTATTTACGTGTAGCTGCTGCGAAAGAAAGCTGGCACTCTGTGTTAACGTTGATCTTGGAAACTCCAAGGTCGATTGCTTTCTTGATCATGTCTGTAGGAATACCTGTACCACCGTGAAGTACTAACGGCATGTCCCCTGTAAGCTGCTGAATAGCATCCAGAGTCTCAAAGCTTAAGCCCTTCCAGTTAGCCGGATATTTACCATGGATGTTACCAATACCTGCTGCCAGGAAATCGATACCAAGATCAGCGATCATCTTGCATTCCTTAGGATCTGCGCACTCGCCCATACCTACAACGCCGTCTTCCTCTCCACCGATGGAGCCAACCTCTGCCTCGATAGACATTCCGTGCTCTCTTGTGATCTTAACCAGCTCTGTAGTCTTAGCAACGTTCTCTTCGATCGGGTAATGAGAACCGTCGAACATAATGGATGAGAATCCAGCCTCAACACATTTCAGGCATCCTTCATAGGAACCGTGATCCAGATGAAGAGCAACCGGAACAGTAATCTTCAGCTCTTCCATCATGCCTTTCACCATACCAACAACAGTCTTGTAACCAGTCATATACTTACCAGCACCCTCAGAAACACCCAGGATAACCGGGGAGTTCAGTTCCTGTGCTGTAAGCAGGATAGCCTTAGTCCACTCAAGGTTGTTGATGTTGAACTGACCAACTGCATAATGTCCAGCTTTTGCTTTTTTGAGCATCTCTGTTGCATTAACTAACTCATACATGATAAAATTCCTCCTATCTTTGGAAACACCTTAACTATTTCCATTGCTTGTAGTTTAGCAGATTTTTTTCAATTCGTCTAGCTATTTGCAAAAAAAATGGATTATTGATTTTTTTTTCATTTCTAAGCAGCAAAAGGTGTAAAAAAAGAAAAAATAACTTGCAAAATATGCCGGGATTGTATATAATAGAACAGGTTCATGGATGGATTCCCGAGTGGCCAAAGGGGACAGACTGTAAATCTGCTGGCGATGCCTTCGAAGGTTCGAATCCTTCTCCATCCACTACGTATCTCCCGAATATAGTTCGGGAGATCTTTTTGTCTAATACCAAATCTTTTCATCATATAGAAAAAACTCTGGAACATATCGCCATACATTCCAGAGTCCTTTCACCTTTATGCTTTCTTTCTTAATTTCGAGATCATTTCCACTCCCACGATCAGCAGAACCGGAAATACCAGAGCTGCGAAAATACCGGTTTTCAGGTTATCGTGAAATCTGCTGGAGATCATTCCCACGTAGGTAGGTCCTGAGGAGCATCCCAGGTCACCGGCCAGGGCAAGAAGTGCAAACAGCGCTGTACCGCCCCTTTTCATGGCAGCGGATGCCATACTGAAGGTGCCCGGCCACATAATTCCAACGGAGAGGCCACAAAGCGCACAGCCCAGGAATCCAAGTGCCGGAATAGGAATAAATGCAATCATCAGGTAGGATACAATGCAAAGAGCCGCGCTCCACTGCATAAATCTCTCAAGATTAATCTTGTCCCCGAATTTTCCGTAAAAAGCTCTGGAGCATCCCATCAGCGCCGCAAAGGACAGGGGACCTGCCAGATCTCCCACTGTTTTACTGAAGCCAAAGCCTTTCTCTGCAAGGGCAGATGCCCACTGGCTCACCGCCTGCTCGCTGGCACCGGCACACAGCATCATAAGCATCAGCACCCAGAAAATTTTCATGCTGAACAGCTCTTTCATGGACATTCCCTTCTCTCCCTCTTCCAGAAGGGACGCCATGGGAACCCGTGTAAAGACCGCTGCGTTGCAAAGAGGGACAATGGCCCAGATCACAGCCAGGATCTTCCAGTTGGAAATTCCAAATACAGTAAAAAACAGGGTGGAAACAAGCACAACGCCCACATGTCCCCAGCAGTAAAAGGAATGCAGAAGACTCATAGCCTTCTCCTTATTATCTGTAGGGCATGCCTCCACAACCGGGCTTACCAGCACCTCCAGAAGTCCGCCGCCAGCTGCATACACCAGCACAGCCAGAAACAGGCCCACAAAGGGATCACTCATAACCTCTGGCAAAATGGTAAGCAAAATAAGTCCCAAAGCTGCCAGCAAATGTGCCAAAATCATAGATGCCCGATAACCAATCCGGTCCACAAACCCAATGGACACCAGATCAATGATCAGCTGCAGACCGAAATTAAAAGTAACCAGCAAGGTAATCTTCTCCAGGGAAATCTCATAAGTCCCCTGAAAAGTCAGAAACAGCAGCGGCACAAAATTATTTACAATCGCCTGCACCACATACCCCACGAAACAGGCCTGCAGAGTTCTGTTATAATTCTCTTTCATCAATTTTCCTCTTCCACAAAAATCGTAGGATTCTCGCATTTATGATACAGCACCATTGCACCAAACGCAGGCATTGGCACTTTGATCACGCCGGCTTTGGTGGTGTATTCGTATTCCTCGGTTGTGTATCCATCCCTGTAGGACAGCATGATTCTTTTCAGCACAGAATCGCGGAGTCTGCTGATTCCGGTCTTCCATACTTCGATTTCTACCTCGCGGTCCTCATTCCGGTTGTTTAAGATCACGATCATTCTCTCATCATGGGAAAATCTTCCGAAGCAAAGTCCCTGATAATCGTTCCACAGGAACACTAAGGAGCCGTTGCTGAGGAATCCGTATTCTTTATGGATCTTGATCATATCCCTGTGGAATGCAATCATCATCTGATCCTCATGTCCCCACGGATAAGTTCTTCTGTTATCCGGATCGGTAAATCCACAGACGCCAGCCTCATCTCCATAATAAACAGTAGGCGCACCCGGCCAGGTCATCTGTACCACAACGCCTTCACGCATCACTGCCGGATTTATATTCTGGGAAGCAGCCTCCGCTCCTGCATAGGAAATTCGTCCTACCCTGCGGTTGGTTCTGGTCAGGAATCTGGAATGGTCATGGTTGGAAAGCTCATTCATGGAAGTATAAAGGGCGGACATATGAAGGGCTCGCATATGAGTCTTCATAGCCCCGATAAAGGCATCACTGTTTCCATAAAGGTCATCCCTGCACTCATCACTGTGCTTCTCCATACCGGTCAGGAACCAGGTCAGCGGCTCCATAAATGCGTCATAGTTCATGACCGTATCCCACTCATCACCCTGCAGCCAGCTCTCCGGGTTGCCGTAATGCTCAGCCAGAATAATGGCATTGGGGTTGGCATCCTTCACAGCCTTGCGGAAATCCTTCCAGAACTGGTGGTTAAACTCATTGCTGTGTCCAAGGTCTGCTGCCACATCCAGTCTCCATCCGTCTACATTGTACGGAGCGGAAACCCATTTTTTGCCAATCTCAAGGATCTTGTCGTAAAGCTCTCTGGAAGCCTCATAGTTCAGCTTCGGCAGTGTATCATGGGTCCACCAGCCATCGTAGGTTGGGTTATACGGCCAGCGGTTCTCATCATAGAAATTAAAATAGTATCTGTAGGGGCTGTCTGCAGAAATATAAGCACCCTTTGGATATCCCTCCTGGTTCTCATAGATCCGCTCTCTGTCCATCCATTTATTGAAAGAGCCACAGTGATTAAATACACCATCCAGGATCACCTTCATGCCGCGTTTATGAATCTCATCTACCAGATGGGCAAACAGTTCATTGCTGGCTTCCAGATTCTTCTTATCTGTCACACGCTTGATAAACTTCTGCGCATGTGCATTCTCGCGGTCCCCTTCATTCAGAAGCCCACCCTCTATATCCTCCACGATCTTGCCGTAATGAGGATCCACGTACTCATAATCCTGAATATCATACTTGTGGTTGCTTGGGGAAACGAAGATCGGGTTCAGGTAAATAACATCCACGCCCAAATCCTGAAGGTAATCCAGCTTATCCAGAATACCTTGCAGGTCTCCGCCGTAGAACTCTCTTACGCCCATAACTGCCGGAACCTTGCCCCAGTTACGGACTCTTGATGTGGTATCTCCAATATAGAAATACTCCCTGTCCTCCACATCATTGGACGGGTCTCCGTTATAGAAACGATCCACAAAAATCTGGTACATAACCGCACCCTTGGCCCACTCCGGTGTATCATAATCCGGATAAATCTCGAACTCCAGACGTTCCTCCGGGTTCATGGAAACACCCTGGTAATTATAATAACAGGTCACCCATCCATAGGTGATCTCAAAATGGTAGCGGACGATCTCCTCTCCCATAATAATAGAAGTCTCATAATAATCAAATCCGTTTGACTTAGCTACACGCTCCATCTGCTGGCGCTTGCCGTCGTATACCAGATAAACCATATCTACATTATTTCGCTTGGTACGGAAACGGATCCTTACTTTCTCTCCTGCCTTAGGGTTTGACGGACAGCGGTAATAATCAGAACCATCGCTAAACAATGCCTCTGTGTTCAAAACCGGTCTCATATTCAAGATATACTGCATTTTTTTCATTACATCTGCATTATTACGCTCCATAACGTCCCTCTTTCATTCTGCACTCATTCATTCTGCATTTATTTTAACTGAAATTCCTGTTTTCCACAACAGTTAAAATTCGGCTTATCCTCCAAACTTCCGTTTATGTTCAAGGCGTTTTCACCAAAGTTTTTGATCTAGCCCCTATACGTAAAAAAGACAGCCGATGAAAGCTGTCTTTTTTGGAGAAGGTATTTCTTCTTATGGGGTGTAGCAAAAACTATATAATGTATTGGGGGGTTTTTACGATGTATATAGTACCATGCGGCAACGAAAAAGTGTGCACAAACTTCACAAAAATTGATATTATTTTTTGTGCATGTTATATACTCTCGTTGTTTTCACCCTGATTTTCCATTGTAAAAAGTGCTTCAAACTCTTCCCGATGTACTTTTTCCTTCTCGAGAAGAAGCTTCGCACAGCCATGAAGAACGTCCATATGCTGGGAAATAATCTTCACAGCATTCTCATGGCATTCCTCAATAATACGGTGGATCTCACTGTCAATGGCCTTGGCCACATCCTCGCTGTATCCGCGGGTATGGGCAAGATCCCTGCCGATAAATACCTCATCATCGTCGTCTCCATAGGAGATCAGACCAATCTTATCAGACATGCCGTACTTGGTCACCATAGCTCTGGCCTCGCTGGTAGCACGCTTGATATCATTGGAAGCACCTGTTGTAATGTCCCCGAAAATCAGCTCCTCTGCCACGCGGCCTCCAAGGAGGGTGGTAATATCCTGGAGCATTTTGCCCTTGGTGTTGAACATCTCATCATTCTCAGGAAGAGGCATGGTATATCCCGCAGCGCCCATTCCGGTAGGAATAATGGAAATGGTATAAACAGGCTCCATATCCGGCAGCACATGGAATAAGATTGCATGGCCTGCTTCGTGATAAGCAGTGATGCGCTTCTCTTTCTCAGAGATCACCTTGCTCTTCTTCTCAGCTCCGATGCCGACCTTGATAAAACTGTTCTTAATATCCTTCTGGCGGATAAAAGAATGGCCTTTCTTTGCAGCTGCAATGGCAGCCTCATTCATCAGGTTCTCCAGATCAGCGCCGGTAAAGCCAGCAGTAGTCTGGGCGATCTGCTTCAGATCCACATCCTCTCCAAGAGGCTTATCCTTGGCATGAACCCGAAGAATCTCCTCACGGCCTTTAATATCCGGACGTCCCACTCCAACCTTACGGTCAAATCTTCCTGGACGGAGAATAGCCGGATCCAGAATATCCACACGGTTGGTGGCAGCCATTACAATGATTCCCTCATTCACGCCGAAACCATCCATCTCTACCAGAAGCTGGTTCAGGGTCTGCTCTCTCTCATCATGGCCGCCGCCCATTCCGGTACCACGCTGTCTTGCCACAGCATCGATCTCATCAATGAAAATAATACATGGTGCATGGCGCTTGCCTTCCTCAAAAAGGTCTCGCACACGGGATGCACCTACACCGACAAACATTTCCACAAAGTCAGATCCGGAAATGGAGAAGAAAGGAACTCCTGCTTCCCCTGCAACCGCCTTGGCAAGAAGAGTCTTACCGGTACCTGGAGGGCCTACAAGGATTACGCCCTTGGGGATTCTAGCCCCCACTCTGGTATACTTCTGGGGATCCTTCAGGAAATCTACAACCTCCTTCAGTTCCTCCTTCTCTTCCTCAAGACCGGCAACATTCTGGAAGGTAACCTTCTTGTCATCCGGCATGGACATTCTTGCACGGCTTTTGCCGAAATTCATCATCTTGGCATTGGTACCGCCGCCACCGCCTGACATCTGGCGGTTCATCATCATCATGAGAAAAATAATGAGACCGCAGGTAAGGAGCACCGGAAATACAGAGGTGAGAAATACGCTCTGCTTGGGTACATCCTCAATAGCGGGATCCAGCCCGTTCTCACGGAGAAGCTGCTCTGCCTCACTTACATCTGCCACATAAATACGCTTCTGTCCTTCGTCCTTGATGCTTGCGATCACAGAACCTGTAGGAACCTCACTGTTCTGGTGGATCACGGCATCATTCACCTTGCCGTCTTCCAGGGCCTGCTCAAGCTTTCCCAGAGTATAGTCGCTCTGAGTCTGCACCTGATTGTTCAGATACAGATACCCTGCAATCAAAGCTACGATCAGAACAAGATACAAGCCGATTCTGCCTGACTGCTTATTCACTTGTATAATTCTCCTTTCATTCGAACTCTACCACACCGATGTATGGCAGATTTCTGTATTTCTGGGCATAGTCAAGACCATAGCCCACAACAAACTCATCCGGAATATTGAAGCAGCAGTAATCCACATCAACGCCCTCAACCACTCTGCGGTCCGGCTTGTCAAGCAGGGTACAGAGCTTCACGCTGTTGGGGTTACGTCTCTTCAGAACATCCAGCAGATAGCTTAAGGTTCTTCCGGAATCAATAATATCCTCTACAACCAGAACTTCTTTATCCTCAAGAGGCTGATCCAGATCCTTGACGATCTTGACAACTCCGCTTGATTTGGTGTCGTCTCCGTAGCTGGAAACAGACATGAAATCAAGAGTTACCGGTACTGTGATTCTCTTAGCCAGCTCGCACATGAAAAATACACCGCCCTTAAGAACACAGATCATGTGAATTTCTTTGCCCTTGTACGCTTCGCTGATCTGGGCAGCAACCTCGCAGATACGTTTTTCTACTGTTTCCTCATCCAGTAAAACCCTAATTTTCTCACTCATGATTATCTTTTCCTCCTTGGTATTGTATTTCCAATATTCTCCTGGTTCTGGGAGTAATCTTATAGTTCTCGTTAATTCTGCCTCCCACCACCCACAAAACCTCAGATCCGGCCACCAGAAGGGGAATCTTATCTCTTTCTTCTGATGGAATCTTCTCATCTATGAAATAGCGGTTCAGCTTCTTATGGCTTCCCGCCTCATCCACGATCAGAAAATCCCCCGGCCTGCGGGTTCGGATGGACAATTCCTGCTTTATTCTATCATAATCCAGCCATTTCGTATATGCTTTTTCTTCAATCTTCTGGCCCTGATTTAAAATTATTTGGGTAAAAAATGGATTTTCCCTGAAAAAAGTTCTCCCCGGGATCAAAAGCTCCTGCATTTCCGGTGTTTCCAACTGCCTGCTTTCCATCTTTCCAATGAAAATGCCGCCGTAGGTGCGCTGGGCCTTCAGGCCGTAGGGCAGGCTGATCTGCCTTCCCACCTGAAGCGCCAGAAGCCCGGCAGTACTTTTTATATGAACGGCTGTAAAATCCTTTCGCCTGCCTGCCAGCTGCTCAAACACCCCTAACACGCCATAGGAAGACACAACAGGCTCTTTTTGCCAGAATTCTTCCGAAAGAAGCATCCCGTTCTCCCGCTTCTGTCCGTATTTTTCCACCAGAAGAGCGCCCTGGCGGGATAAGTATTCCTCAGCCTGCGCCGCCAGCTGGGCCGTCTCTGCCATATGGCGGATGCTTCCCTGGTTGATCTCATTTTCCAGAAGGGGAAGAATCCTGTGACGGATACGGTTCCGGGTGTATTCCTCTGTCAGGTTGGTACTGTCTGTAATATAAGGTATATGCTCTTCCATTAAATAATTGACAATTTCCTGCTTGTTTAAACACAAAACAGGGCGGATAATGCCATCTCTTACCGGCAAAATCCCCGCCAGCCCTTTCAGCCCGGTTCCCCGGCAGAGATTGTGAATGAGAGTCTCCGCCGCATCGTTCTCATTGTGGGCAAGGGCAATACGGTATTCCAGAGGATTTGCGCCGTCTTCCAGCTTCCTGGAAACAGCTTCTCCCTGCAATTCCCTAAAGTCCTGTTTCGCCCGGGCAAAAGCTTCCTGTCTTACTTTTCTCCCTGTCTCTTCGGTTCCCATCTTCCATTTCTTTGAAAGCTCCAGAACTGGATAATGATAGGACAAAAAAGGAATTCCCCAGCTGCGGCAGGTGTCCTGCACAAGAGCTTCATCCCGGTCTGCCTCCTCCCCGCGGATTCCATGATGTACGTGTACCGCGCACAGGGAAAAAGGAACTTCCTGGCTGTACTTTCTTAACATGTCCAGCATTGCCATGGAATCTCCGCCGCCGGACACACCTGCCAGAACCACATCCCCGTGGTTTATCATATGATGTTCTTCAATATAAGACTTTACTTTATGATACATGATGTACCTGACTTTCCTTTATGCTTCTTACTTCTTCCACATTCCCGCTACCAGAACGGTCATGTCATCTCTTGCGCAGTAATCGCTGTACCCAAGCACCCTCTCCAGAATACTCCTGCTCATCTCCCTTGGCGTCTCCTCGTGGATGTCCATAATGATCTCCTTCATGGTCTCTTCCTCCCGCTCCGGCGGCAGCGCATCCAGCACGCCATCTGTCATCATGATCAGATAATCCCCGTGATACAGCTTCCTTGAGGAGGTCTCGAAATCCACCTGCTGCATCAGCCCTGCTGCCAGACTCTCAGAAGAGATGGCTTCCACCCAGTGATCCCTTTTGATAAAGGTGGCGCAGGCACCTGCCTTCAGGAAATTGCAGATTCCGGTGTACAGATCCACTGCACAGATATCTACTGTAGAAAACATGCCGTCCTGTCCCTTCATCACAAGAGCAGAATTTACCATTTTCGCAGCAGTCTCCTGGGAAAAGCCGGATTCCAGAAACTGTTCCAGCAGTTCTACCACTTCCTCGCTCTCTCTGCTGGCCTCCACACCAGAGCCCATGCCATCCGAAAGGCACATGACAAACCGCCCGGCTTCTTCCTGCCGGCAAATATAATTGTCTCCGGAAACATTCTCCTGCTCCTTGGTCAGCTTGGCCACTCCGTAAAGCACCTGGTAGCTTACGTCCTCCACAAAATGAACGGTGTGAAATTCCCCGTTCACGATCCGTCTGCCTCCCCTGGCTGCCGCCATTGGCGTACCGAATTCCCTGGACAAAAGCTGAGCCACCTCATTGACGGAAATACATTGTCCGCTCCTTGCCCGCATGGTCAGAAAGATCTGTCTTCTTCCTTCCACCTTATCCATAACCCAGACCTGCTTTACCACAATGTGGCGCTTCCGAAGAAGCTTCTGCAGATCCAGCATCAGGGAGGGCTCAGCCAGGGAAATGTCGTACAAATCATCTGCCACCATGTCCATGATCCTGGACATTTCCTGCAGCTGCTGTGCCACAGCAAGGCGGCTCTCGATCATCCGGTTGTCCCAGATCAGCCGCTGCCTTTCCCTTTGGAAGCCTTCCTTTAAAGCTTCATAATACTGTACAAAGCGGCTGCATACGCTCATCCAGTCGCTCTTTTTCTCCTGTATGTCCTGGGGATCTCCCGCTTCCATGGAGCGGAGCATCCGTTCCGTCCCCCGGTACATTTCCTGTGACTGGCTGCCCCAGCAGATTTCCCGCTGATAGCAGTGACTGCACACATTCTCACAGGCTTCCCGGATAATGGAATCCACCTGCCCGCTGCTTAAGTAATCCTTCCTGTAGGGAAGTCCGTAAAAGCTGTCTGCAAGCTTCCGAAAGGACGCCGCATACCGCTCTACCTTCTCCTTCTGGGGATTTTTCTCCTGCTCAGGCTGCTCTGCCTTCCTGAAACTTCTTCCCCGGAAAAAAGTTTTTGCCATGTCCCGCAGCACCAGCAGCACACTGATCACGAGCATGGCAATCATCCATTCCTGCATATTCTCCCCTCCCCCTGTACAGCCTTATGCCTATTATAGGGGAGCGGTATGAAAATATATGTCAAACACAGACGAACACTTTCAAAAAGTTTTCGTCAGAAAATCCTATCCTTCGTTCCTTCTCTTATGCGGCAGCGGATCAGTTCGCCTCCTGGAAAATAATCTCATTGTCCTTCACAAGGCCTAACTTCTCTCTGGCAGCCTGCTCTGCATATTCATCCGTCTGCATGTATTCCTTCAGTTCCTTGATCTCCTCCGTGCGGGCCTGCTCTTCCTCCAGCTGCTGGGACAGCGCCTCAGCCCTGGTCTCATATCCGGCGAGAGATTCCTTAAGGTCACGGCTCTGCACCATAAGAGACAGAAGCAGTACCAGAACGATCAGAGAAATCCCAAACATTCCAAGCTGATTATACCCTATTGTCTTTTTTCTTTGTTTTTTCCCTGATTTTCCCAACTTTCCTGCCTTTCTTCGTCTGCAAGGGATTTCTGGTACTATTTTTGTACCGATTTGCAGATTGTCTAGCCAAAATTTTACAACTTTTCCCCCAAAATAGCAACCTGTTTGAAAGCTTTTTTGAAAATTTTTTCATAAATCTGACAGGTATTTCCAGGATTTTGTAACAGATCAGCTCGAATGCTGATGCTAAGGTCAGATATGTAAAAAAGGCACCGGACAACAGCCCGAAAAACAGAAAATTCCGGAGAATGCCCTGGTTGGTCTGATAGATTCTAGCAAAAACAAGCATGGTCAGGACCAGCCAGTACAGAATGTCAAAAAGCCCTGAATACGCCGAACTGCGGGAAAAAAGCCGCCTTATGACGCGGATCAGACGGTAGAATAAAAGAAGTCCGGCTCCCAGCACAAAGGACTGCAAAAAAAGCCAGATCTCATACTGAATATAGGTGCTCATCCTTTAGCGGAACATCCTTTTAAGCAGAGGTTCTTCTTTTCGCACAGAATCTTTTGATAAATAGACAAGAGAATCCACATGTCCGGCAAGAGCAGCTTCTCCTTTTTCCAGGTTCAGTCCTTTTACATGAAGCTGGCTGCCCCGAATCTGCAGCCTTCCGTCAGCAGTCTGAAGGAGGATTTCTTTCTCATCGAAAGATACCACGTCCTTCACCCCTGTGACAAATGCTTCCTTCCTGTTATCCAGCGTCAGCCTGTGGGATGTATTTACTGATTTCTCTTCCAAATCCCTCTCTCCCGAATATGTGGGTTCAATGATAATCTATGTGCTTCCTGGGGAAAATATGCCTTACCCCCGGCGAGCCTTTTAAATATAACGGTAAAGATTCTCCACTTCTTCTTTCTTTACCGTTTCCTTCACATCCAGCACTTCCACCTTCACATTGCGGCTTCCAAACTGGATTTCGATGGTATCGCCGGTCTTCACCTGCACGGAAGCCTTGGCCGGCTTGTCATTTACCAGCACTCTTCCTGCATCGCAGGCCTCATTGGCCACTGTCCGTCTCTTGATCAGGCGGGATACTTTCAAAAATTTATCTAATCTCATAATTTACTCCTGTTTCTTATACGACCCGTTCACATGTTCTTTGTCACGCAGGGACAAAAAAAGAGGGAACCGAAAAAGTTCCCCCTGGCAAAAGCCTCCGCTATTATGCGTTTACCATATCCTTTAAAGCTTTTCCAGCTTTGAATTTCGGAGCCTTGGAAGCTTCAATCTTCATGGTCTCACCAGTCTGAGGATTTCTTCCCTCTCTGGCAGCTCTCTCGCTGACTTCGAATGTACCAAAGCCAACTAACTGAACTTTCTCACCTTTTTTCAGTTCTTCAGATACAACGTCGATGAATGATTTTAAAACAGCTTCAACGTCCTTTTTGGACAGATTAGTTTCTTTCGCCATAGCTGCTACTAATTCAGTCTTATTCATGGTGTTTCCTCCTCTAATAATTCTTCTATCTATATATATACCTTTTGCCCTGTATTGTCAAGGTTTTTGCATCAGAAAGGGTACTTTCCAAAGCATTTTTCGGGGAAATCTCCCCATATTTCCTTCTGGGCAATTACCTTGGTCAGCTTCTCTGTATTCTTCCCGGAAATCCACGCTTTATTATGGGAAAAGTAGTAATTTGCCAGTTTCCAGTACTTTTCTGGGTAGGTAAAGCGAATCATCAGGTTCTGCCACTGGGCTCTGGAAATTGGATGGATCTGGTGGTATTTTTCCAGCATCTGGCGGGCAAGGATCACATCCCAACTGTATTTTTCCAGAATTTTCCGCATGAAGCAGTACAGGTCGCTGATCTGGATATCAAAGCAGAAATGTCCAAAGTTGGCGGCGGCTGTTCCATCTCTTCTGAAAAAAACGTTGTGCTGGTTGTACTCTCCATGGCAGACGCAGCCCTCTTTCAGTGCTTCTTCCCGAAGGGCAGCATAGTCAGACTGCTGCAGAAGATTCAGCGCCTTTTCCCCTTTTTCCAGAAACCACTGGACGCTTCCTAAGAATTCCTTTTCGAATAAGGCACTGGCTCCTTTTTTGCGGATAAACTTGCGGATTTTGCGGATCTCACAGTTGTGCTTCTGGTATTCCTCCTCTAAGGAGCGCTCCACGTAGGCTTCCTCCACCGGCATTTTCATGGATTTATGTAGCTTTGCAAGCATCTGCACGCTTCTGAAAATGTCTTCCCGGGATTTGGTGTCGCATTCCCTGCCTTCAAACCAGTTCTGAATGGTATAGGGAATGTTGTCCTTATCTTTGGTAATCAGAGAACCGGTCTGGTTCTCCAGGAAGGTATCCACCTGGCAGCCCTCTTTGGCAAGCTTTTGAAGCAGCTCCTGCTGAAACTGCAGTTTTTTTTCCGAGCCGTGAAATTGTTTCAGGATCAGAAGTCCCTGGTCTGTGCGGCATACAAGCGCACC